>JAGLYY010000062.1 GCA_023131935.1 Spirochaetales bacterium
CCGGAGCGTATTTATCAATGGGGTTCTCTTCTCGACAAGAAGATGTTTACCGATTATTCTGATATTGTAGAGCTTGAAAAAGGAATGGAGGTTCTCACCGGAGTGGTACGTTTAACGAGAAAGGTGTAAAATAAGCTATGGGAATTTCTAAAAAGTATCTGGATAGGAGCCAAAGAACTTGCTATTTTAAGCCCGAGGAGCTTTCTCGTTTACTGCAAAAGCTTGTTCCGCATATTGTGTTTGCATATCTTATGGGTTCCGCCCGGAATGGAACAGTAAAGCAGGGGAGTGATCTGGATCTGGCAGTATTTTTAAATAGAAAGCCCAATTTACCCCTTTACGATAAGATACAGGATATTTGTGAATCAATTGTGTCAGGTCCCGTACGATGTGACGTGGGAATACTGAATCACGCTGATCCTGTATACCGCTTTGAAGCTTTAAAGGGCAGGCTCCTGTTTACCAGGAACCAGGAAATATGGCTTACTTTCTATTCCCGAACATGCCGGGAGGTTGAGCACCAGATGTTTCATTATGAAAAACAGAGAAGGTATCGATTAGAGGCAAGGGTATGAAATATAATGGAGTTATCGAGCGAAAACTCGCTTTATTGGACGATCAGGTTCAGAAACTGAGAAAGCATACCAAGAACCTTTCTTTTGAGGAGTTTCGGGATGATTGGGTGATCCGTTCCATGAGTGAGAGGGCTCTCCAAGTGGCTGTGGAGATAATGATCGATATTGCGGAACGAATCATTGCCTTGAAGAAGGCCGGGCCGGTGAGCGGCGCCTCCGAAACCATGAATATGCTGAATACCCTGGGGATTATTTCTTCGGCGGAACCTTACCGTTCTATGGTCCGCTTCAGAAACCTCATTGTCCACGAATACGAACAAATCAATCCGGAGGTGATGTATTCACTCATTTCATCGCGTTTAGACGACTTCGCCCGTTTTCGGGATGAGCTGGATAGAACCTTTGGCTCGAAACTCCTGTAGTCTACTCTACCGCGAGGTATATTAAGAAAGAATTTCACGCCAAGCAGAAAGGAATGAGTTCATATGATAGATGGAATAGGAGAATAAAGAAAATGCGGTTAAGGGATTATGAAATTACAGTTATCAAAGATGCTGTTAATAATTGCTTTGGTTCTCGAGCAAAAGTTTCTTTGTTCGGGTCGCGGCTAAATGATTCAAAAAAAGGCGGAGATATAGACCTTCTTGTTGAAACAGGTGTTATTACTCCTGATATCTACAGAAACAAAATCAGGACTTTAACAGAAATTCAGATGAAAATAGGGGAACAAAAAATTGACCTGATTGTTACTGGTAATCCGGAAGAGGATACAAGATCAGTTGTCAAAGAAGCAATACGGACAGGACAGGAATTATGAATAAACCATTATCAGAGGTAAAATTGACCCAAAGTATCGAGGAAGCTTTTATCCATCTGAAACGGCTTCTATACGCAGGGAATAAAATTAAATCCTTCTTCCCATTATCAGAAGAGTTCTTGCTCAACATCGATGAAGAAAATATCGAACATTTGGATCAATATGTTTTTAGATTTATGAAGTTACAGGACTGTATTGGTCAACGTATTTTCGCATCTCTTTTGGAGAATCTGCAAGAAGATTATAGTACTAAACCTTTTTTGGATATTCTAAACAGATTAGAACAGCTTGGAGTTATAGAAAACGCTTATTCATGGCAGGAATTAAGGGATATAAGAAATGATATTACTCATGAGTATCCTAAAAATACTACGGAAAATACTATGGCTTTAAACGAGCTTTATATTAAAACAGCTGATCTATTTGCCATACTTCGTTCAACCACCGTGTATATTCAAAAGAAGCTTAAAATGAATGTGCCGGAGGTTCCATCATGGCCTCCGGTTTGAAGTGGAGTATCAGGAATGAAGCGAGGAGACTCCTCTGTAGTATACTCTACTGGCAAAAATCCTTATTCGTTTAAGGGAAGAAGCCACAGAGCACACAGAGAATGAGGAGGCGGGTCCACTATAAGGCATAGAGGATGGATTTAAATGATCGATATTGAAGTAATAAAAGGTGAAATTATCGAGCGGTTACTGCCTCTTAAACCTGAAAAAATAATACTGTTCGGCAGCTATGCCTACGGTGCTCCGGATAAAGAAAGCGATATCGATCTGTTTCTTATAAAGGAACTGAATTCTAAAGCCTTTAGAGAGTATCGTGTTGATGCAAGAATGTTGATCCGGGGTTTAATTAAAAAATACAAAATCGGCTTTGATATTTTATGTGCATCTGAGGATTTTTTGAGATCCAGAGAGGATTACTTTTATAAAGTTGATATTCTGCAAAAAGGAATCGTTATTTATGGCAAACAGTAAAAGTTCCATGGAATGGCTTACAAAGGCATATCATAACTTGAGCTCAGCAATAATTTTATTCGAAGCAAAACACTATACAGATACGATTGGTAATGAATTACAACAGGCCATGGAAAAGAGTCTTAAAGCGTTTCTATCGTATGATAATAAGCAGATTAAGAAAACGCATGATTTATTGGAAATTTCCGAACTAGTTACTGATTATATAAAGTTTAATGCGATAGAAATGAGAATTTTAAATACTGCATCAGATTATTATACGCAAGATAGATACCCGGCTCAAAATCTCGAATTACCAACACGAGATGAAATTAAGGATGTGATGGATTTTGCACAGGAATTGTTTAACAAAGTATGCAATATTCTGGATATCGATAAACAGGAAGTTATGAAATAACTGTACTTTGATGGTATTACCCCGAAGGGTTGTGAATAATCCGGAGGCTTGATTCTTTGCGCTTTTGGCGGGGTTTGCGTGAGAATTCCTGAAGATATCTTAAACTCTTAAGGAAGAGGTTCACGCCTGCCTGCAGCAGGTAGTCCTGGGACGCCTATATGCCCTGCATGTTGTAAACATGCAGGCAGTGACGCCAAGTGCGCTAGGCGAAGAATCAGGAAATCGTATTATATATTATGAATTTCGGTGATTTAGGAGTATTCTATCAATTGAGGATATTGTATTTATATGAACAAAGCACTGAAAAAGGTATTAGATGAATGTTTCTGGAACGATTATCAAATAGATGAGCAAAAGGCACAACATTTATTAGATTCAGAGGATGAGGGTTTTATTTCATTCATATTGATGAGGATTATCTCCGATAGTATTTTTCCCAGCGCCAGAATATATGCTTTATTTTCCAGAGAGCAGCAGGAGAAGTACCTTCCTGTTAGATCAAGTTCAGACAGGATTCAGCAGCGGATTAATCTTGTTCGCGCGGTTTTATTGGATGAACCAATGAAAAATCAATACAAGGTCAGGCAGTGGAAATAGATTATAAAAACCAGGATAAAATTCTGAATATAATGAAAGATTTGGATACAGGATTTTATTTAACGGGCGGTACATGTTTGCATCGCTTTCTGCATCCTCAAAGGTATTCGGATGATCTTGTTTTTTTTTGTAATGATGTCAATCTTTATCGCGAGTACTGTCGTGAATTTATTCAGGAAATTGATTCACATGGATTAAAAATAAAGACAATTATTGATACAAGGGATTTTGTCAGGTTACAGTATGAAAGCCTTAAAATTGATTTAGTGAATGACAGGGTTTATCGTTATGGCCGGACCGTGTTATCAAAAGAAGGATATAAGATAGATAATTTTATAAATATTTTATCCAATAAAATAACTGCAATTGTTGGCAGAGATGAGGTCAAAGATGTTTTTGATGTTTGTACTATTGCCAGGAAATATCATTTTAACTGGCCGGAAGTGATTGATATCGCGTTAAAGAAATGTTTTTTTGAACAGGATTTATTAATTTACCGGTTAAAGACCTTTCCGACGGGATTGTTGGATAGGTTAAATCTGCTGAACATTAGTAACTCTATAGATGTTAAACTTGACCTTCCAGTGATTATTGAGGAAATAATCACTGGTGTGGATAATCGGCTGTGTGATAGGTAGAACTTGTTACAATTGATAAAAGCACGTTAAAAATTTTTTAGAAGTTTTATAATGGAACATAAAAAACGAAGTAGAAATCCTCGAAAACATCTATCATCACCAGGATGAAGTACGGAAGCGGGGGTGAGGGGATTGTATTTGTCGGCGCGAGTAATCTGGATTTTATCGTTGAGCACGCGTGCGGGAAGGCTAACCTTTCGTGTCGTTTTAACTTTTTAGTATTAGTTTATAGAGGTCTTAATATGGCAATACCCATAAAAAAGACAGATGGAAAATATAATTATGCTGATTATCTCCTATGGCCGGATGATGAAAGATGGGAACTGATTGAAGGTATCCCCTATTCAATGAGTCCCGCTCCATCACGAATTCATCAGGAAATATT
>JAGLYY010000063.1 GCA_023131935.1 Spirochaetales bacterium
CATTTGTGAAAAATGTTGTGTCGGTAATCATCTCTGTTTTTAAGCTGGATGTTATTATCTTTCAAAATGCTAATCCGAGAACTGATTTTTTGACCCATTTGACTCACCATTGCCCACTTTGTAGCGTTTATGACCTTTTCCCCTTTGCGAGTTAGGGGATGTCCATTGGATTATTGGTTGTTTGCGCAAACTAAGAGCCCTTTAGTTTTGCAGTTTAAAGGTCTATGTGTGCTATCATTTTCGAAAATTTCCTGTGATTTGAACTTGTCTTTTAAAATACTCTTGAGGGGTAATGATGAAGTTGAACTGCTGTTTAAGCGGATATTGAGCTGGTTGAAAAATGAGGTTCCTGCATTAAAAAGATTTTTATCTAAAAAAATGGATAAGTTCATTTGCATAACTTCAAAGTGATTTGTTGTCGTTTTTCAAATTAACCATTAACTCCGCTTCCAATTCTTCGATCGTAGGCAGGCTGGATTTGAGTTCTTCCGGTATGGCTTCGGTAAGTTTATATTCCGACACGCCAATGGGTTTGCTCATATCTCGCAGGGCGTATTCCGCAATGATCCTGTTTTTTGTCTTACAGAGGACAATGCCGATAGAGGGATTGTCCTGCTCTGTTTTTAGCAGATCATCCAGGGCAGAAAGATAAAAGTTGATTTTGCCTGCATATTCCGGTTTAAATTCTCCGATTTTCAATTCAATGGCAACAAAACAACGCAACTTTAAATGGTAAAAAAGAAGATCAATAAAATAGTCCCGGCCCCCTACTTCAAGGTTATATTGTCTTCCCACAAAAGAAAAACCGGCTCCAAGTTCCAGAAGAAATTTTGTAATGTCCATGACAAGCTGGTTTTCAAGGTCTTTCTCGTGAGCCTTCTCTCCAATGGTAAGAAAATCAAAGATATATGGGTCTTTCAGCGTCTCTTTTGCCAGATCGGATTGAGGTTTGGGTAATGTGACATCAAAGTTGTGGGTTAAATGTTCCTTCCTGTCATATAGGTTTGTCTCTATTTGGTGCAGTAAAACGTTTCGTGACCAGTTATTTGCAATCGTTGCATTAATGTAGAACTCTGCTTTGTTATAATCCTTCATCTTGTTAATTATCAATATGTTATGTCCCCAGGGAATTTGTCTAACAAGTTGTTGGACTTTTTTGTCTTGCGCTGAATAAAACAGATACCACTTTCTGATCGAAAACAGATTAGCTCTTGAAAACCCCTTCATTTCAGGGAATTCTTTTTTCAAATCTCTTGAGAGTCTTTCGACAACCGCATTGCCCCAGCCGGATTCCGTTTGTTTGTCAACTATCATTTTCCCAAGCGTCCAATAAAGGGAAAGCAGGCTTTTATTAACTTCAAGCGCAGCCTTAATTTGAACCGAACGAATTTTCGATTTTACCTGGTTAAGCCATTCTCTATATTCCATACTATCCAAAAGTTCTGAAACCATACCAAGCCCTCTTAAGCTCTTTCTATTAAGCCTAAATCCCGCCCTCCAACACTTGCGAAACGGAGAATGCTCTTGTTATTCAGGTTGAAACCACAAACCATGTACCTACGGGACGTTCGTGCAGAATGTTCATAAAATTGGATGTTGTTTTTTCCCTCGCACTCTTCTTGATG
>JAGLYY010000064.1 GCA_023131935.1 Spirochaetales bacterium
ACAGGCTGACCGAGAATTTTTTGAGAGATGGTCCATAGTCGGATATTTTGCTCAAGTTTAGAGTTTTTTTCATACCTTAGATATATTCCAGGTTAAGTGAATTAAAAAACCATCTTCTTAAAGCATTAATCAAAAAAGAAAGGTATTCTCTAATACAAATGGAAACTCCTGTTTTGCTATTAGCTGTCCCTTGATACTTATCTTCCTTTTTATCTCGCCATTTAAGATGCATTTTCTTTAGATTATGACCAATGCACATCAAGGTAAATTCACCAGCTACTTTTTCTAACCCCCTCAAAAGAAAACTACGGTAGCCTAAATTATGCTTTATGTTACCAAAAGGTGGTTCTACTGTATGTAACCTCTTTTTGTATTTCTCCTTCCCCGCCTTTGATAAAAGACGTTCTCTCATCTCCTCAAGCAGTTCTCTCCTCTCTTCCCTGGCTATAGTACGAGCCTTTTGTCTGGTGCATAAATGTCGAACTTCACAATCCTCACATGCTACCCCTTTATAAATAATCTGACGCCGCTTCCTTACCCCTCGGTTACTATGACGCCCTTTATATGGCTTTAGTTCCTTGCCCTCAGGACAGAGATAAATGTCTTTTCCCTTATTATAAAGAAAATTCTCTGTATGATAACGATTCTTTTCCTTCTCATATTCCCCTTGCTCTTTCTGCTCCAAATATTGGTCAGGGATATAACCTGTTTTACCTCTCATTTCTAAGTACTCATAGTTATCGTAACTTGAATAACCAGAATCAGCCACTACTTCAGCGATCTCCTCTTTTATATTCGCTTCAGCTTGCTCCAGAGTACCGGTAAGAGCCTCCCGATCATTAGGTTCATTAATTACTTCTGCTGCCAGAATAATCTGATCCTCACTCACGGCTATTTGTCCGTTATAATTCACATCTATTTTCCCATTTCCGCCCTTCATGAACCGAGCATCGAGATCAGTAAGATTCTTCTTTTCCTTATCAGTATTTAAGGTTTTCATAACCTCTTTTATCTCTTCTCGTAACCGCTCTTTTGTATTTATCTGATCAGGAAGCTCATCCCCTCTGTTGTCTTCCCCATATTGTCTATCTTCCTCTTCCTCTATTTCCTTTGCTTGTTTAAGCATCTTTTCTATCTCTTCTTCTATCCTCTTAAGCCATTTCTCATAACCCTTTCTCGTCTTCGTTCGCCGGTTTGCTGCATTGGCTTTTATCTTTGTCCCATCAATACTCACCTGGCCTACTTTTACCATACCTAATTCTTTACACATCCTGATAATCTCAACAAAATACCTCTTTATCATAGCTAAATTGTTCTTTCGGAAATCATTAATCGTCCTGAAATCCGGTCGATACATCTGAGCAAGATACATATATGCAGTATCACTCTCACACATCCCTGCGATCTTTCTACCACTGCGATTACCCGTCGCATAACCATAAAATAAAAGCTTTAACACGATCTTGGGATGATAGGTATTCTGCCCCAAATCACTGTATTTATTCTCGATATCTTTTGTGTCCAATGCCTCTACTACGCCATCTACCACCCGGGCTAAATGAGATGAAGGAACATAATCCTCAATTGAGGGCGGCAGAAACATTGGCTGTTTATTCTGATAAGGCTTGAATCTCGACATCTCTTTATACCTCCCGCGCTAAAATAAAAAGCTCTTCATTTATCTCACATAGCCTCTTGATCAACTCCTTTAAATCTTTATATCGATTTAAACTATCTTGTACCGCCTCGACTTCAGCTTTCTTTATATAACGCATAACCGTCTTACCCCGCACGCTCTTTGATAAAAAATATGCCGGATACTTCTTTTCTGTACCACACCGGCGCTTTAACAAAACTAAACTGCCTCTCATTATGTCTCGATATTTGCGCAATTCTTGTAACACCTTGGCACGCTCTTTCTTTAAAATTTGTATCTTTCTGGTAGTTTGTTTATTCATGTACTAATTATAGTGAAAAAAATCAAAAAGTCAAGAGGTTTCTGAAAAAATAAAATTCTTAATGCCCTGAAAACCTATTCTCGGTCAGCCTGTCTACATTCTACATAAGATATTGACGTTTGGAGAAGAATGAGTATAATGCAGTAATGGCGAGGGCTTTAAGAATTCAGTTTCCAGGTGCCTTCTATCATATTACCTGTCGAGGTATTGAACGAAGGAAGATTTTTATCGATGATAAGGATCGTAACCGCTTTCTTTCATTACTTTCAATATCATTAGAGACCTATCAGGTTGTACTATATGCATACATTCTTATGAACAATCATTTTCATTTGCTTATTCAGACCAAAAAGGCGAACTGTTCTGAGTTTATGCGTCATTTTAATATTTGTTATACGGGTTGGTTTAATTGGCGCTATAGTCGTAGTGGTAATCTCAATCAGGGGAGGTATAAAGCGTTTTTGATCGATGCGGACAGCTATCTCCTTGAGGTATCGCGGTATCTTCATTTGAACAGTGTGCGTGTGCGTCAGATGCGGTCATTGGATTATCGGGAAAAGTGGCGTTATGCCCGGGATTACGGGTGGAGCAGTTTGGCAGGTTATGTGAGTGAGCGCCGTGCGATTCCAATGCTTGATTACGATTTACTTTTATCGATGGTTGGTAGTCGTCGGGGCTATCGTACATTTGTTATTGATGGTTTGAGACGAGATATTGCAAGTCCGTTTAAGAAAGCAAAGAGCCGAATGATATTGGGAGATGCGGATTTTGTCGCGCAGGTGAAGTGTTATCTTAGGCGTGGTTCAGTCCGTGATCAGCCTTCCTATCGGGAGTTAGTGATGAACGTACTAGAGCCTGAGCTGGTAGTGGGGATATTGCGGAGGAAGTGTGGGATTAGTGAGGAGTCATTGAAGGTGCGTAAGTCAAATGGCGTGATTCGTGGGATAGCGGCGGAATTATTATACAAATATTGTGAGATAACGCAATCCCAGATAGGAAGTATATTAGGTGGAACAAATGGGGTCGAATCTAAACAGGGTGACCGAGAATGCCGAAATCTCTTGGAGTAGAGCCTTTAGGCTCGTTATAAGCGGATAAAAACTCCTGAAATTTCATCTATTTTCTAACGCAGACCAAGGTCTGCTACTCCATCTTTTGAGTTCTCGGTCAGTCTGTAAACATTTGACAATCTATACCCAGGGTAGAGCAACGGACTTACCCTCCGTTGTCTATGCCTTGACAACACTATTAATATTCTGTATCATTACTAGAAAGTATAAGTATGTAGAGGGGAGGTCATATGAATAAATGTGTAATTGCATTATCTGTTTTGTATTTTATTACAATCTCATTTGCCCAAGCACCTGATACATTATGGACCAAAACTTACGGTGGAATTGATGACGATATAGCGTATTCAGTTCAGCAAACCACTGATGGTGGCTATATTATAGCAGGTCTCACAAGTTCAGTAAATCCACCCGATTTGGAAGCATGTTTAATAAAAACGAATGAGAACGGCGATTCGGTATGGATACGGACATATGGTATAGGCCGTGCAAAATCAGTGGTTCAAACCACTGACGGTGGTTATATCTGGACGGGGAGTATGAATACATCACTAAGAATTGTAAAAACTGATTCACTTGGCGACACATTGTGGTCGAGAATCTATAAGGGCGGAAATTATTTTGATATAGGCGAGGAGGTTCAACAAACTGCAGATGGGCGATATGTTGTTGTTGGAATGACCTCTAGATTCACTGGCGCGGAATATGAATATTCTGTTTTTCTATTGAGGATAGACTATGATGGCGATACACTGTGGACGAATACATTCGGATGGAATTTTGCAGCGTGGGGTTATTCAGTGAAGCAAACATATGATGCAGGTTTTATCATCGCTGGCTACCAAATGGGAGATGTTTGTCTTATTAAAACCGATGCTAATGGTAATCCACAATGGATAAAAAGTTATGGAGGCGGGGGTCCTCAGGAAGGATATTCAGTGCTGCAAACTGCAGACAGTGGGTATATTTGTACGGGCAGAGAAGGATCTACAGATGATGTATATCTTATAAGAACAAATTCCTTTGGCGATACCCTATGGACTCAGACATATGGAGGCGCAGGATATGATGGTGGTCATTGCATCCGAGAAACGCAGGATAGTAATTATATAATTACAGGCTACTTAAGTTCCTTTGGAAATGGATCACATGATGTATATATACTGAAAATCTATGACACTGGTGATAGTCTGTGGGCACTTGTATATGGTGGTGATAGTATTGATATAGCTACTGAAATTGAAGTAACATCGGATGGTGGCTATATGGTGGTTGGCGCTACAAGATCATTTGGCGCAGGTGGTTATGATGTTTGGCTTCTCAAAATAGCACCAGATACATTAGGCATCACAGAAGAGGAAAGCGTCTCTGAACAACAAACATGCAAGGGGGCAACGATTATCTACGGTCCTTTACAACTACCAGAAGGTAAAATTTGTAGAGTTTTCGACATCACAGGGCGAGTAATCGCACCTGATAAGATAAAACCAGGAATTTATTTTATTGAAGTTGATGGGAAGATTACAAAGAAAATAATCAAGGTTAAATAAAAATTATATATTAGTTCAGGCGAATAATATGATGGATATTGCCAAATCTTCCAAGGGAAGTACGCGATCCAATATACTTAGGATATTAATGATGCTTAGTGCTATTGTACTAGTTATCTCGCAGTTTTCACTTCTCACATATTTGTTCTTGATGCACAGTGGTAGAATAGACAGTAAACGAGTTCCTCTGATAATGCAACAGATATTCACATATTCATTGTTGGCCACTGGAGTGATAGCCTTCATGATGTGGGCTGAAAAAATTAGAGATATAGGTAGAATGACCTGGACGAAGATATTAAATAAACCTTGCAATTACGTTAAAATGAATAAGAACTTGTATTATGCAGTGTCCTTCTTATTTATAGGATCTTTATCAGGCATGGCTTGTATTGGACGATTCTGTGAAATCATTGCAATCATCACCATCTGCTCTGTTTGCTTACTTATCGTTATGACAATACTGCTGCTAATATTGGGGTTAACAACCAAAATGAGAAATAGAATATAATCTATGCTGTGCCTGTTTGTTGTCTAAGACATTCTGTAGGGGTAGGCTTGACAACACCTGAATTGCTCTTATAATATCTATGGAGGAACGGACATGAGAAAAAGCTTAAAAATTAATCGGTTGATTCTTATTATTGGAATTGTAATAAATCTCTCACTTTCATGTACGCTACCCATAGTACATATTACCTTCAAAAATCAAACGGAACATAACGTCTGGTTATACGTAGACACCTTATATTTAATGACAATGAAACCAAACAGTATTGAACGGTGTGATTTGGTGCATTACCTGCCTTCTTCTTTGTATATAAAAGCACCTTCTATAGGTAAAGTACATATCGGTTCTGCTTTTCATTTCGATAGCATCGTAGGTGCAGATACTTTTTACAATTATTATAATTTCAGAGGGCAAATTGATGATTCAGTTATTTCTGAATATAATCTACCTCTTCTAACACTATTTGAAAAAAGAGATACAGTGTTTCTGTTTAAAGGAAAATAGTTAAGGCAAGATAATCCTCACTATTTCAAACGGTACACTCAGTATTTTGCCTGTTTATTGTCTATAACATCCTGGTGATCTAGACACTAATTCAATTAATAAGGGGTCAGCAAAGATTAACCCCCTTCTCTCAACTGTGCTATCTTTGTGATGTCCATTTTGCAAAACGAAGCGTAGTATACATTTCAGTCCGCCGCGTCTTACGGACCAAAATTGGCCCACGGATTCGCCAGACAGGATTGATTTCCCTAAATTCCGCAGGATTTCCGGTATATCCAACGGACAATGAGTCCGTTATGTTATATTCGGCTACTTGATTTAGTATTAGAAAGATGTATAGTATAGGGTATAAAAAAGAAGGGGTTGTTAAAATGTTCTCTGTAGACATCCCAGCCTTTCCTAACTTGTTTTGTCCATGAATCTGCATTTTCGTTCCAATATCTTGCGATTTCAATATCAGTAAACTTTTTACGTCTCATTTTTCTCCTCAGAACCAGCACAGTATAACCAAAATAGCAAAAATATCAAGACAGATCTATATCAAATTCCTCACAACTTCAAACAGCTTTCTTTTGCCTGTTTGTTGTCCATAACATCCTGGTGAGTTGGATGAATTTTTGACTGCTAGTGGTTAATTGTGAGGATACCTATGTGTTTCAGGGATTTCATATTCAGTCCAATGCCAACCCCCAGACAATTTTGCTTCTAGGACTTCACCGGTTTCCAGATCAACCATAACATCAAAAGAATAATGCGCACCATGCGGTGTGTAATTCCCAACTATGCAAATGAAATTATTGCAATCAGCTGGTGCTTCTGGGATATTCAATTTTATATATATTGTATTAAATCTTGCCTCATCCGGTAATGCTCCAAATAGTCTTTCTCTAGCTTTTCTTTCAGATATAAACTTATTCAGTGGACGTAGTCTGTAATATTTGGGGGCTATTTGCTTCCACACTCTTTTGATCCCTTTTGTCTCAGGTTTACCTAGTGCACGACCAAGCTTCAATGAATTCGAAAAATACTCATAGACAGCAGTGAATTGTGCACCTTCACCATTATTCATCTCATCGATCCAGTCAGAATCTGCTATCCATTTAAATATGCCCTCAAATATCACCTTATCTTTCTCGTCATAACTAAAATAATTTGGCCTTCTGAAAACACGTGAGCTGACAAGCTTTAATTGTTCTCTTGCATATTCCAGAGGTAGACCTGCTTTTGAGAATTCCGAATAAATCAGATCAATTATGGGTTGTGGTGGTTCCACGGCATTTGGGACGGGATCCCAATAATACGTGTAATTATCGCCCTTTTCCGAATAATACCAGAGATGTAATGTATCACTTTCGCTGTTTTCGACAACAGTTTTTAAACGAGGTTGATCAGTTTGAAGTCGCCGAACTCCTTTAATGTAAGAATCTTTCCTAATTCTATGACCCCAACTTTCACATATTTTCGAAAGCATTTTGATTTCAGGGAAACTCTCATCTTCAAAATCTGTCGGTACAATAAATGTGGTTATAATTTCTTTTCTTCCATCATACTCGAGTAAAAGCGGAATTGTCACACCATATCTTATAACACTATCATTCACGATAACCGAGAATAGCGAGTCGACAAAATTCAGCTGAGCCTTTTTGACTTCATTTCTGGTTAAAAATGAAGTAACCCTTCTATTTTGCTCAAACTTTTTGATTGCTGTTATAGGTGAGCACACTGGTTGTCTTATCTGATATCCCTCGCTCGTCGGCCATACTTTCACAGTAAAGAAGTATTCAACTCCAAATGCTGAATGTTTGTTGTCTTTGTATACAAAATCTGCTCCAATTCCTGCTTTTGAAGTAAAGGTTGATTTAGATACAAGGCCAAAATCACTAAAGGTTTCAAGAAGTCCTGTCTTTTCTATATCAGATAGAATTTGTCTACCCTCTACCTTTCTGTCCTGTTTTAAAGATATCTTTGATATTTTCCATGGAGCTCGTGACTTCAACCCAAGATATGGCCACGCAAAGTAGACTGCAAGCCCAATTACAGTAATATAGACACTATATGTTATTATTTTGTCGAATTGTTTTGATGTAACCGTTTTGCTTCTCCTTCTAGGCCTGACTGCCAAAAGGGCGACCAGCAGAAAGCCAAGT
>JAGLYY010000065.1 GCA_023131935.1 Spirochaetales bacterium
CACGATTTTGCTGAAGAATCAAGGGAGAGAATGACGGCCAGCCGGCAGGATCTCAGGGAAAAACTTGGCGCTTTCACACACCTGAAGGTTTACCCGGGAAAGGCGAACTTTCTCCTGTGCAAAATCACCGATTCCGGGATGAAAGCCAGGGAGCTCCAAAAGCACCTCTTTGGTGAAAAGATCGCTATCAGGTTATGCGATGATTTTATCGGTCTTGATAAAAGTTTCTTTCGGATCGCAATAAGAACGGAAGAAGAAAACCAACTTCTTCTCGACGGGATGGAAAAATTTTTATCAAAAAGTCTTATCCGTGAGTCGAATACCGCGTTTACCCATTCCCTGAACACGCGGCCCTTAAAGCTTCACCGGGAAAATCGAACACCTGCCTTGATGATTCAAGGAACCTCCTCAAACGCGGGGAAGAGTCTCCTCGTGGCGGGACTGTGCCGGGTGCTGCTGCGGGAGGGGTACGCGGTTGCCCCTTTTAAAGCCCAGAATATGTCACTCAATTCCGCAGTCACCATTGACGGCAGGGAGATCGGCCGGGCCCAAGCCCTCCAGGCACAGGCGTGCCGTATCCAGCCCGATGTGAGGATGAATCCATTGCTCCTCAAACCGACATCCGACAATGGATCTCAGATAATTCTCGCGGGGCTTCCGGCGGGTCATGTCACATCAGCCAATTGGGGAGAGACGAAGGATAAAGCGAAAAGGATTGTCCGGGCAAGCTACGATAGTCTTTCAAGTGAATACGATATTGTGATTCTTGAGGGTGCCGGGAGCCCCGGCGAGGTGAACTTGAAGAAACACGATATCGTGAACATGGTTATGGCAGGATACGCCAAGGCACCTGTTCTCATTGCCGGTGACATCGATAGAGGCGGAGTATATGCCTCCTTTATAGGGACCCTGGCGGTTTTTGAAGAGTGGGAACGGAATCTGGTAAAGGGGTTCATTGTCAACAAGTTCCGGGGTGATCAAAACCTGCTTCGTCCCGCTCATGAGTACCTTTTCAACTTTACCGGGAAGCCCGTAGTAGGGGTAGTTCCATACATTCGGGACCTTGAATTACCTGAAGAAGATTCTGTTTCTTTCAAAGAAATACCTTCAGGTAACAGAGTTGGCGCGGGAAAGACTGAACTTTCGATTGGAGTCATCGATCTGCCCCATATCTCCAACTTTACTGACATTGATCCTCTCCGTCAGGAACCGGAGGTTAAAATTTCCCTTATCCGGAAAGTTGAAGAACTGGATGGCAGTCATGACGCGCTTATCATCCCCGGAAGCAAGAGCGTCTTATCAGACCTTGATTTTCTTTCTAAAAGAGGATTTGTCGGGAGAATAAGAGACCTTCACAATAAGAATAAAACCCGTATTGTTGGTATATGCGGGGGGGGCCAGATCCTCGGTAAGGAGATCCGGGATACTGCCGACATAGAGTCGAAAACTCCCTTTATGCCGGGCATCGGACTCCTTGGAATCGAAACTATCTTTTTAAAGGAGAAGGTCCTCAAACGTCGGAGAGCTATCCACAAACCATCAGGTATCGAAGTTGGGGGATATGAAATTCATCATGGAGTTTCAAAATTAATCTCCGGAAAAGTGGCAATAGAAGATGAAGGCGACCTCCTTGGTGTTGAAGATTCCAGCGGCAGAGTTTTGGGGACCTACCTCCATGGTATCTTCGACGATGATTATTTCAGGCGGTGGTTTCTGAATCAGCTCCGATTAGACAAAAGGCTTTCGCCTGTTAAAGAGCCTGTTTCGGTCTTTGATGTGGATTCAGCCTTGAATAGATTGGCGGATATTCTTAAGGAAAGCCTGGATATCCCTTTCATAAAATCGGTAATAGGCCTGTAACATGATGAACCTCTTTTATATTCTTGCGGCCTTTACCATTGACCTCATTATTGGAGACCCGGTTACACCGCTTCACCCTGTTCGATTGATGGGGGCATTAATACATACTGCCGAGAGGGTAATCCGAAGGTCGCCATTCAACAAAGGGATGTCAGGGGGTCTTGGGGTTGTTGTTGTGCTGGCCGTTATTACCGGATCTTTCCTTTTAGCAGAAAAAGTAGTATCTCTCCTTCCTTTCGGGAACCACATTTTCCCGGTATTTATTTTTTATATCTCATTTGCCCTGAAGGACCTCGCCCGGCATGGCCTTGCAGTAAAACGTTCCCTAATTAGCGGAGATCTTGAGGAAGCTCGTATACTACTCTCCTACATGGTAAGCAGAGAAACCGCCTGCCTTACCGAACAGGAAATTATCAGGGGGACCGTGGAAAGCATCAGTGAAAATACAAGCGATTCCATATTCGCGCCCCTCTTCTGGGGGCTGTTGTTGGGTCCATTGGGGGCCCTCCTCTACCGGGCTATAAATACCCTCGATGCCATGTGGGGATATAAAAACGAACAATATATTGCTTTCGGGCGGACCGCGGCGAAATTGGATGATGCGGTAAATTATCTTCCAGCCCGGATCACCGGTGTTTTCCTTTGTACTACCGCCCTTTTTACCGCTCCACATCCCGGGTCAGCCTGGAAAATCATGTTTCGGGACCACAAAAGACACGCAAGCCCAAACGCGGGATACCCCGAAGCGGCTGTTGCCGGTGCCCTTGGGATTCAACTGGGAGGTCCAGGACGATATTTTGGAAAGAAAAAAGAGAAACCGACAATCGGTGAAAAAAAGTATGCTTTTTATCCTGATACGATAACCGACACGATTAAGCTTATGGTTACCGGAACCTTCATTTTTCTTTTAACAGCATCAACAGTTTCTTGTTTATTCTTTTTTCTCATTTTCAAATAACCTCCGAAGGAAAGAAAGATCCTCCGGAGGTTGTAATATTAGAAAATCAGCTTTTTTTAGTCATTTAATGTGCCTTTAAGAGTAACTCATCCTGTTTGCTTTCCTGAAGTTTCATCTTTCTTCCAAGTATTCTGAAAAGCACATAAATTCCCGCCTGCAGGAGGAGAGGAACAATTATCCAGATAAAACTATGTCCTTCTACGACCTGGTAGAACAGTGTTGCAACTATCCATGCGAGAAGAGTAAGGTAGCCGGCCAGAATCCAGCCATACTTTGCCCCCATCTCCCTCACTGCTACTCCAAGAGCTGCTACACACGGGAAATAGAGAAGTATAAAAAGAAGGTAGGCATAAGCACCCGTCTTACTGAAATGTTGACGCATAAGTACAAACACTGAAAGATCAGCTTCAACCTCTTCCGCCACAGCACTTTCATCAGCGGATATCATTCCGGCACCAAGAGGATCCGCAAGACCGCTAAAAATCCCGGAAAGTCCTTCCCCTATGGAAACAAATGCTTCCCCAATGGATGGCCAGAATTCAAATCCTTCATCCTCTTCTATCCCTTCAGACTCAGCAGCATCTATCTGACTGTAGAGTGAATTCAGGGTCCCAACAACCGCTTCCTTGGCAAATAACCCTGTAAAAAGACCTACTGTTGCGGGCCAGTTTTCATCAGTTATGCCCATTGGCTTAAATACAGGAGTGATAACCTTTCCAGCTTTAGCAAGTACAGATTTTTCATTATCCTCATTCCCAAAAGAGCCGTCTATTCCCAAAGAATTGAAGAAGGCAAGGAGCGCGACAATTAAAACAATGACTTTACCCGCGCGAAGCATGAAAATCTTCAGCCTGTTCCAGGTATGATGGAGGATATGCCTGAGCCTGGGCGCATGATATGGCGGAAGTTCCATAATGAAATGAGAAGACTCTCCTTTGAAAAGTGTTCCCTTTAAAAGAAGTCCGGTAAGAACCGCAAGAATAATTCCTACCAGATAAAGAGAAAAAACAACCAAGCCGGAAGCTGCACCAAAGAATGCGGCTCCAAAAAGCGCATATACCGGAAGTCTTGCGCCACATGACATGAATGGAGCCATGAAAATTGTCATATACCTGTCTTTCCTGCTTTCAAGAGTTCTTGTAGCCATTATTGCCGGTACTGTGCATCCAAAACCAACAAGCATTGGTACAAAAGATTTCCCGGGAAGACCAATCCAGTGCATAAATCTGTCAACAACAAAAGCTGCCCGCGCCATATACCCGGAGTCTTCAAGTAGAGAAAGCATAAAAAACATGGTAAATATTATCGGTATGAAGGTCGCAACTGTTTGAATACCTGCGCCTACGCCACCAGCAAGGATGGTGATAACTGTTTCCGGAACATTCATTGCCCCCAGCAGGGATCCAAAGCCATCAACAAAGATTGCTCCAAAAAAGATATCAAAGAAATCGATAAATGCTCCGCCAACAGTGATGGTAACCCAAAACATCAGATACATAGCAGCAAGAAAGATTGGAATACCAAGGACCCTGTTCATAACGACCTTGTCAATTACTTCTGTCGCGCCCCGTCTGGTTGCCTTCCTCTTAACTGTATCCCTGCATACTCCATGTATCATCCCATACCTGGAATCGGCAAGAATGATATCCGGTGAGTCTTTGAGAAGCTTTTCAACCTCAGTTATACCTTTTTTTATCTCATCCCTGTTTAAATCCCCCATAGCGACAACTTTTTCTGTTATCCAGGGATCGGATTCAAGAATTTTTAAAGCAACCCAGCGGTTGTCAACCCCAAGCTCTCTTGATGTTGGAGCAATACCCGGAGACCATCTTTCTATTACACTTTCAATTTCATCCGGGTATTCAACCAGAAACTCTGAGATTGTTTTCTCCTTAAGAGCATTGTCAAGCGCTTCCTTGCATTTTTCAATATCCACTTTGTTGACCGCGCTGATCCCGATCACCGGGCACCCAAGATGTTTTTCAAGATGTTTCAGATCAATCTTAATATTATTCTTTTCCGCGAGGTCCATCATATTCAGGACCACAAGAACAGGGACCTTCATTTCGAGAAGATGGATTGTGAGAAAGAGATTCCTTTCCAGATTTGTTGCATCTAATATATTGATTACAAGATCCGGCTCTCCGCTTAAAACATAATCCCTGGCGACCTTCTCATCTTCAGATTTAGCCGCAAGAGAATAAATCCCGGGAAGGTCTACAAGATTATACCTGTTATCACCATGAATTATTGTTCCCTCTTTCTTCTCAACTGTTACTCCCGGCCAATTCCCGATCCTCTGAGTCCCTCCGGTTAAGGCATTGAATAGCGTAGTTTTTCCGCAATTAGGATTACCGGCAATCCCAACGGTAACCAGTTTTGTTGAAGTTATCATTTTCTCCTCCTTAGAAGCAGATTATTCGCTTCCCCTTTTCTCAGTGAGAGTTTGAAACCTCTTACTTCAATCTCCACCGGATCTCCCAGTGGCGCTACTTTAAGCAACTTTATGACAGTGCCCTTTGTCAGTCCCATAGAAAGGAGTGTGCTCCTATAGTCACTTGGGCCACTGTCATAGCCTACAACTTCAGCCTCTTCGCCAATAACAAGGTCCTTTATTTTGTCCGACATACTATCCTCCATTTTCATTCTACATGACTATTTTACTATATCCTGCCATTTATTACAAGGCTTTCCTATATATATTAGTCCTCCCTATGCATAAATCAGAAATATTCACACCCATGCGAAAATACTATCCTTCAAAGTCGTGTTGAATTCCTCTTTCCATCCTGCCGGTATTAAAAGCTGATGGACATTCTCACGGAAAAAGCCGGTGAACAATGTGGAATTACCTACCTCTACCCTTATCAGCGGCTTGTAATTACCAATATCCTTGAAGCCGCCGGGTGTTATGGGGAAAAAAGGGAGGAGGAAAGCCCAAGGAAGCAGATTGTTATCCTGCCAACCGGTTCCGGGAAGAGCCTCTGTTTCACCCTCCCCGGTATAATGCTTCCGGGGATTACCCTTATCATTTATCCTCTCATTGCCCTGATGGCAGACCAATACCGGAGGTTTACCGCTACCGGGGCAGGAGCAGCCATCTTGAAAGGGGGACAGAAGGAACAGGAACGGAGAGAGCTGTTTCATCGCGCCAGGGAGGGACAAATACAATTTATCCTGACAAACCCCGAAACCATGCAGACTCCACGCGTCCTGAAGGAGCTGAACGCGCTTCATATTGTTCATATCGTAATCGACGAAGCACATACCGCCTCAGAATGGGGAGAATCCTTCCGTCCCGCCTTTCTGACCCTTGGAGAGGTACTGGAAAACTGGGAGGTTTCTTCCATAAGCCAGGGGGAAAAACCTCCAATAATCACCGCTTTTACCGCTACAGCCTCCCCTTATATACTGAAAAGAATCCGGGAAATCCTCTTCGGCCAAAAGGCTGTACATACCCTCGCAGGAAATCCTGACAGACCGAATATCAGCTACCAGGTTATCCCCTCCCTTTCTAAATCCCACGATCTTTCCTACCTTTTCTCATCGAAAGCGTATTCCCGGCCGGCTATAGTCTTCTGCAGGAGCAGGCCATCCACTGAAGTAACCACAAGGATGCTGCGTGTTCGTCTTGGTTCCGGGAATATCTTCTTTTACCATGCCGGCCTGACACGGGAGGAAAAGGAGGCGGTAGAAAAATGGTTTTTTGAAAGTAAAGAGGGGATTCTCTGCTCGACATGCGCGTACGGCATGGGTGTAGATAAAAGCGATATCCGGACAATTATCCATCGCGACCTTCCACCTTCAGTGGAAGCCTATCTCCAGGAATCGGGACGCGGCGGGAGAGACGGCAAGTCCGCGAAGGCTGTACTTCTCCTGTCCCATGATGATATCAATCACCCTCTTGTTAAGGATGATGAATTCAGGGGTTCAAGATACCGGGAAATTCTTGCATGGGCGATGGATTCCGCCCGGTGCAGGCGGGACGGCCTTCTGGCTCTGCTCGGAGCTGAAGAAGTTCACTGCGACAACTGCGATGTTTGCCTGAATGAAATCAGAAGAGAACCCGGGGGAGGAAAGGAGATCCGCCAATTCATGAAAGGGGCCTCATGGCTTACCCCTCGAATGATAACTGCGTCCCTCTCCGGTACGCCAGGTTTTACCGTGGATAGGCATAACCTGAAGGCTTTTCGGGGTTTTGGGACCCTTTCCGGCTGGAAGGATGTAGATATCGAGGAAGCGCTCGATTCTTTGTTGTTTGAAGGCATACTGATTAAGCGTAAAGGGCAAATTAGAATTAAAAGATAACCGGAATCGGGTTTTAATGGTAGAGACGCAAGATTTTGCGTCTCTACGGGACCGTGCGTCTCTACGGGACCGTGCGTCTCTACAGGACCGTGCGTCTCTACGGGACCGTGCGTCTCTACGTTTGATTTATCAATTATAATAATCCCATGCATATGATTCGGCATGATAACAAATTCATCCAATCTTTTTTTCGTTAAATATATTTTTCTGCTGTGAAAAAATTATCCTTCCGCCATCTGTACGGATTCTTCTGGATGTATTTCCGGACCCGCCTAAGGTCCTGGTTGTTACGTATAATATGATCATGGAAACGGGGTTGCCATTTAAAGGGAATGTTATTATTTTTCATTTGTTTTGTGACACCAATTTTAAAACCACGAATAATTGATGCAATATTTTTGGATTGGGGACCAAATTTATTATTGGTTTCGGTTGGTTTCCGTTGGTTTCGGTTGATTTCCGTTGGTTTCAATGGTAGAGACGCAAGATTTTGCGTCTCTACAGGACCGTGCGTCTCTACAGGACCGTGCGTCTCTACGGGATCGTGCGTCTCTACGTTTGATTTATCAATTACAATAATCCCATGCATATGATTCGGCATGATAACAAATTCATCCAATCGAACAAATGGGAAATGATTTGGAATTTCCAGCCAATATTGATATGCCGTCTTACCAATTTTGGATAAAATCATTTCGCCATCAATTATGTCCCCAAAATAACATTCCCTGTTTTTTGTACAAATTGTAATGTAATAATATCCATTGGATGCATAATCCCAATTTCTAAGGCGGGTTGATTCAATGCGGTATCTATCTTTATACAATGCCATTTTGAGAGTCCTTCAAATGCTTCAGTTATAAGTACAATAAAAATGGCTTTGGCGCTTCAAAATAAACCTGTTTTTATCGGATACCTGATTGTTTCGTATAATATGATCATGGAAACGGGGTTGCCATTTAAAGGGAATGTTATTATTTTTCATTTGTTTTGTGACACCAATTTTAAAACCACGAATAATTGATGCAATATTTTTGGATTGGGGACCAAATTTATTATTGGTTTCGGTTGGTTTCCGTTGGTATTAATTGTAGAGACGCAAGATCTTGCGTCTCTACGGGAACGTGCGTCTTTACGTTTGATTTTTCAATAATAATCCCATGCATAATCCCAATTTTTAAGGCGTGTTGATTCAATGCGGTATCTATCTTTATACGATCCCGTATTCCCTGATCTTGTTGATGATGGTCCTCCGGGAGATGCCAAGCTCTTCCGCTGCTTTTGTCCTGTTGCCTTCCCACCGGTGGAGGGCATCAAGGATTGCCCGCCGCTCAAGGTCCTTTAAAGCTCTGCCCGATGGTTCAGGCCTCGATCCTGCTCTCCCCGAAACAGAAGATTGCAAATTGATCTTAAAGTCTCCCGCTGTCAGGGCCTGCCCCTCAGCGAAAATACAGGCCCGCTCAAGGAGGTTCTCCAATTCCCGGATATTTCCGGGGAAGTTATAAGAATGGAGTATAGCCATCGCCTCGCCATCCACCGATTCAATAGCTTTGCCCATACGGAGATTAAGGTCCTTGAGCAGGTTTCCGATTATTACCGGCAGGTCCTCCAGGCGGTCCCGTAGAGGAGGTAGATGAAAGCGGATAATATTCAACCTGTAGAAAAGATCTTCCCTGAACTTCCCCTCCCGAACCCGAGTCTCAAGATCTACATTGGTCGCGGCGATGATCCTTACATCCACCGGCAGGTCCCTGGCTCCCCCCAATCTTCGGACTCTTTTATCCTGAAGGACCCGCAGAAGATTCACCTGCAGCTGCGGTGGTATCTCTCCAATCTCATCGAGAAAGATCGTGCCCCCGGTAGCCAGTTCAAACATTCCCGGTTTCTGCCGGTCAGCTCCGGTGAATGCCCCCTTTTCATAACCGAACAATTCACTTTCAACGAGGGTTTCGGGAAGGCCCCCGATATTCACCGGGATGAATGGACCGGAGGGATTTTGCGAGAGCTGATGGATTCTCCGCGCAAGGACCTCCTTTCCCGTACCACTCTCCCCAGTAATGAGTACTGTCGACCGTGTCCCGCCGATCTTTTCTGCCATCCGGTAAATATCCCGCATAACCTGGTTTTTTGTTTCCTGTTTCCCGGAATCGGTTTTTTTTATCTCTGCTGATACTTTTCGGCGAAGGATGTGCTCTTCAGCAATTCTGCGAAGGCGGATAAGAAGTTCTTCCGGATCGAAAGGTTTTACGATGTAGTCTTTTGCGCCGGTTTTCATGGCCTCAACCGCGTCATGGATTTCCCCATGGGCTGAAATCATGATCACCGGGATATCAATCCCTTCACAGCGGATCCATTGGAGCAGTTCCATACCGCTAAAGCCCGGCATTTTCAAATCAAGAACTGCCGCGTCAAAAGGGGTATCTTCCAGATGCCGTCTCGCCGATAGTCCATTTTCCGCGCAGATTGTTTCAATATCTTCCAGAGCAAGGTAGCGCTTAAGTGATTCTCTGATATTTTTTTCGTCATCGGCTATAAGTACTTTCATTATTCCGACCTCGGCAGGTTTACAATCGCTACGGTCCCGCCATTCTCCCGGGGTTCAAGATGTAAAGCCCCCCGGGCAGCCTCAACAAACCGCAGGGAAATAGCCAGACCGATACCCGATCCCTGTTCCTTCGTTGTATAAAAGGGGTTGAACAATTCAACATTTCCGGTGTCGGTGCTATTGCGAGGAAGCCCTTTACCACGGTCTGAGATAAGGATTTCTACCTGCCGTTTCTTTCTGACCACAGACACCTTTATTTCATCTCCCCCGCTTTCTCTTCCATTCTTTAAAAGATTTTCCACTACCGATCTGAATCGTAACCGGTCAAACCGGATAAGGATCGTTTCTCTTTCTGCCGCGGATATTAGGATCGGACCTTCAAACCTTGCTGTTATTTCCCGTATCTCTTCGACCGCGTCAAACACTTCAGGATTTCCCACCGGGTCCTTCAGGTAATCCCCAACCCGGTCCGCGAGAAGCCGGAGGCGGTTAACCTCCTCATCGACAATACCGACCTCCCGCTGCCCCTCTGTCTCCATCCCCTTTTTTCCCTTTCCCTTATTAATAAAAAGTTTCTTAAGGATTCCGGTCTGTATAAGAATAGCACTCAAAGGGTTCTTTACCTCATGGGCCAGGGTCCGTGCTGCCATACCGAGAATAACAAGCTGTTTCTGCCCCAGTATCTCCTGCCTGTACCGGATGTTTTTAATGAGCAGGATTACCAGAATTGAAAGAACTGCCGCCGACAGGACCTCGGTAAAGATAAAACCAAGCAGTAAAAAGATCTGATGCTTCCAGTAATTGGGAATGGGAACTTCGAAATAGAGAAACTGGACAGGAAAAGCGGGTGCAGGCTGAAGGCGGAAAAACCGTGCCCACCTGGCAGAGGGATAGAATCCCGTTTCTCTTACTAGAAGCAGGGTCCCATGTTCCCTGTTAAACTCCAGATACTCGCCATGCTCTGTTTCATCACTCAAAGGAAGAAAACCTGGGGCGGATCCCCGGGTAAAGAGGGAATCCCCTTCGGCATTGTAGAATCCTATCCCTGTAAGCCGATCGCTGAAGGTTTCCCACAACCTCTCATTGAAATCATTGAAAGAAAGCGGACCGACCGGATCGTGGGGTTTTCGCATTGCCTCCCGTCCCGCATCAAAGACCGCTCCCGCGAAACGCTGGGTTTCATATATGGTAAAAGATTCCAATTGCCTCCTCCGCCCGTGGAAAACGAGGGCAGAGAGGAGACTGATAACAAGAAACAGAATGGAAGCGGAGAGAATAATGAGATTTTCCGTTTTCCGCTTTCGTCTGCCAACAGTATTCATAATCCGCATTATAGGCTCCCCTGCTCCCTCGATCAACGGTTTTTAAAAGGCGATTATTCGAAAGTTAGTGCCACAACAGGATCCAGCTTCGATGCCTTTATCGCGGGATAGAGGCCGAAGAAAATACCGACAAAACTTGAAAAAACAAGGGCGATGAAAACCGCGGTAATATTCGGCAGAAATACCCAGCTCAACAGACTTGTTCCAAGATAACTCAGGAGAAGACCGGTTATTACTCCAAGGGCACCGCCGGAAAAGGTAAGACTCACCGCCTCCACTAAAAACTGACTTCGGATCACATTTGGAGAAGCCCCGAGAGCTTTTCTTATCCCTATTTCTTTCGTTCGCTCAACTACCGATACCAGCATGATGTTCATAATACCGATCCCACCGACAATGAGGGATATTGCGGCGACCCCGCCAAGCAGAAGGTTCAAAATAGAGGTGATTCCCTCGGCCATCTCAGCGATTGTAGATGGAGAAATGACCCTGAAAGCATCGCTTGTTCCAACAAGCCCTGTTAGATAGGTCTCAATGTCCTCACTAACCGCGAGGACATCCGCGTCTGCCTTCGCGCCAATAGCATAGCGTCCGACAGTGTCGGAACGCTGGAGCCTGCTTATATAAGTTTTGTAGGGGATATAGGCTGATGTATTAAATGACATCCCCATGGTATCTGATTGTTCTTCCAGGACCCCGATAACTTTGAAACTCTTTGCCTGTCTTCGAAAAACCCGTACATATTTCCCGGCAGCGTTTCCACCGGGAAAGAGGGTTTCCGCGACTTCAGAACCGAGGACGATAACCGCTTTCTTCCCCTGGTTATCCCTCTCAGTAAGAAAAACACCCTGGGCAAGGGTAGAATGGAATATTTCTGAAAAAGCCTCCTCTACTCCAAAAACTGTAACACCTTCAAGTTCTTCCCTGCCATATTTCAGAAGGAAAGAGCCCTGTTGCAGGGGAATTGCCTGATTAATACCCGGGATCGCCTCTTCCATCTCCGCTGCTAATTCAGGAGTAAAATACCTGGCGGTGCTGGTATCCCCCTTTGTAAGAAAAACGGTAATCGTATCCGCCCCGGCCTGGGTGATTTCCGCTGTGATACTCCCCGTCGCGCTGCTGCCCAGGGAGGTAATTGTAATAACAGAGGCCACGCCAATAATAATGCCAAGCATTGAAAGACCGGTACGCAGCTTGTTTCTGGTAAAATCCTTCAGGGCTAATCTAATATTTTCAAGAATCATGCCGCTACAATCCTCCCATCAAAAAGATGAATTTTCCTCCGGCACATTGATCCGATCTCCGGATCATGGGTAACCATGATAATCGTGTTTCCCTCATCGTGGAGTTCTTTAAAGAGGGTAAGGATCGAGTGTCCTGTTTCAGAATCAAGGGACCCGGTTGGTTCATCTGCTAGAATAAGAGTTGGCTCAGTAACAAGGGCCCGTGCAATCGCTACCCGTTGTTTCTGGCCGCCGGACAGTTCATACGGCCGGTGGGTTATCCGGTCAGAAAGGCCTACCCGTTCGATAGCTTCTTCTGCCCGTACCTTCCGGTCCTTTACCGGAATTCGCGCGTACATCAGGGGGGTCATAACATTTTCCAGCACATTCAGCCGGGGCAACAGATTAAACTGTTGAAATATAAACCCAA
This sequence comes from Spirochaetales bacterium, assembly GCA_023131935.1. Taxonomy (GTDB): domain Bacteria; phylum Spirochaetota; class Spirochaetia; order JAGLYY01; family JAGLYY01; genus JAGLYY01. The sequence continues at coordinate 12,647 of JAGLYY010000065.1, forward strand.
TCTTCCTGTTCCTGATCCCAGCTAGTTTTTTCTCATTAAAGGAGGAAACATCCTCTCCATCAATCTTCAAGTTCCCATCGGTGGGGGTATCCAAACATCCGATCAGGTGCATGAGGGTCGATTTACCGGACCCCGAAGGCCCCAGGATAGCCACCATTTCCCCCTTATTTATGAAGAAATCAACCCCCCGCAGGGCCTTTACCGTGACATCTCCCATCTGGTAATGGCGGACAAGGTTTTCAGCGGTGATTATTGGAATCATTTACCTCCTCCTGAAGAACCACCCCTCATCCCTCCTCCCGGATGGGCGCCGCCGCCTATCATTCTGCTGCCGGGACCCTCAACAGGAAACCCGAACATCTGCAGAGGATTTGTCCCGGAAGCTCTCTCTTCCCCGGTTAACTCAGGAATCTCCATAACAAGATCTCCGGCGGAGAGCCCGGAAAGGATACGGTACTTTCCATTTTCATATTCGGAAACCTGTACCGGTTTCGGCTGAGGCACCCCCCCCTCTTCCGTGGGCGGTATCATCACAAGGGTCCGGCCGTTCATCTCCAGTATTCCCCGTTTATCGAGAATAAGGATGTCACCTGTATCACCAACCTCAATTTCCGCGATAAAGGTGAACCCCGGGAGAATTTCCGCCGGTGGATTATCTATCCGGACCTCCACGTCAAGTACCGCGATCCCCTGATTCGTAACCCTGCTTTCGATGGGGAGCTCAGAGACTCTTCCGATAACCTCCAATTCCGGGAAAGCATCAAAGATGAAGCGGACTTCCTGCCCCACTGCCAGGTAGGGAACATCCATCTCATCAATTTCTACTGACCCCACAAGGGACGATGTGTCGATAATCCTCGCAATGGGGGACCCCTGACTTATCCAGTCTCCGGTTTTAGCATTCACCGAAGAAATTGTACCCGCGAAGGAGGCGGTAAGTTTCCGTTTGTTCACCTCCCCCTGTCTCATCTCAACCTCAAGCTCATAAAGGGTGATGTTCTTCCGGCTTCCGGAAATCCGCTCCTCCTCCAGGGCATACTCAGACTTCCTAAGGGCATACACTTCCGAGATGTCATCAAGACGGGCAATCAGATCCCCTTTGGACACCCGGAGCCCCTCTTCCGCTGTAAGTTCAACAATTTGACCTGATACGGGAAATTTAAGATCTTCAGTTTCAATAGGCTCAATGTTTCCGGAAACTTCGATAGTCTGGCTGAAAGCCACCTGCTCAACCTTGTAGGTCTTGCCGGTTGTCATCTCCCTGCCGTTTTTACTTCGGGACCCGGTTATCCCCAAAACTATTGCAATCACTCCAACCAGCAGAATAGCGGCTAAACTGCCAAACAGTATTGTTTTTCGTTTTCTATTCATTTTCACCCGTTCTCTCCCTCTATAAATAGCGCATTGATTGAAAGGATAATTTGAAAAATTTGTAATTTTAAAGATTGCTCTTCAAGAAGAAGATCCTGTACCTCCCATTCCGCCTCTCGAAGTTCCTTAGCTGATGAAAGCCCCTGGCTCCACCGTTCTTTCGTTATGGATAGTTCCCGCTGGGCAAGTTCATGTTCCATGGCCACCAGGATTTCAAGAGCCTGTTTCTCAGAAAGATCTGTTAAATAATCCTCATAAGAATCATCAGCTGTATCTTCAGCCATCTGATACTTCAGAGTACTTATCCGGAGTTGGGCCTCCTGTTCCCGCAGATCCAGGCTCTCGCGTTTGCCGCCTTTGGGGTCCCAGCTGATAGACGCGGAGAGGACAAGCTCCTCGCTTACAAAACTGTATTCAACATTGCTGGAAACAGAATACTCCTCCCCCAAAATGGAAAGAGATACCCCCAGGGACTCTACAGGTGACGGCTCACCGGAAATCCTGAAACCGTATGTACCCCCTACAACTATCTCCGGAGGCAATGGATTCTCAAGGCGGTCAAGTTCCCCGGCGGATTCTTCTGTTTCGAGGGCAGCGATATAATTACTAAGAAAGCCACCGGTTTCTATAGCGTCCGGTTCCGGTATCCCGGGAACTCCCCCGAAGGCCACACCGGTGAGCTCTTCAAATTCCGCGATCTCCCTTTCAAGTTCCCCCTCAGCGTAATAGAGGGAATTAGCCAATCTGTTAACTGATAATTGTAACCTTTCAAGGTGTACACTCCCCTCTTCCCACGTACCGAGGGAACGCGCTTTCCCTAACTCATCAACCGCGGTCTCAAGATCCAAAGCTGTTTTCCCTTTTTCCTGCTCAAGTTTAATAATGTTAAGGAGCGAGGATACAACGATGAGTTCAACCTGGGTTTTCCGATCGGTGATGTCCACCCCGGCCTTCTCCCTGTCAACGAATCGGCTGTAATCTTTCAGATCATCCCGATTGATCCCAAAGAGGGGATCCAGAGATTGAGAAACTCCAATAACCGGGGATAGCTCCAGTCCCCAGGCCCCGGAGCTTCCAAAGTCGTAGGGGAGGTCCAGAGAGAAATTGGTACCGATAGAATCTTGAAAATCGTAGTTAAAACTGGATTTCCCGGAAACGGTTACATCACCCTCACCTTTAACTACAACTGATAAAAGACCTCCCCCGGACTGCCCGGGGGAAGAGGAGGAAGTGAAGCTAAATCCTCCAGGAAGATCG
>JAGLYY010000066.1 GCA_023131935.1 Spirochaetales bacterium
TTCGATGAGAATCATTCAGATGATGAGGACAGATTTTTATTATTAGGGAGAAGCTTTCATTTTAGAATAATTTTGGTGTGCCACTGTATTCGAGAGAAAGAATCGAAAATACGAATAATTTCTGCAAGGAAAGCTACGAAAAATGAGCAAAAGTACTACAGGGGGTGATAATATGAAAGAAGAATATGATTTCTCAAAAATGAAATCACGAAAAAATCCCTATGCAAAAAAACTAAAAAAACAGATAACTATACGGATTGCAGTAAATACGATTGAATACTTTAAAGAATTATCTAAAGAAAGTGGGATGCCTTACCAGAATTTGATAGATTTATATTTAGATGATTGTGCAAAGAATCATCGGAAATTAACTATGGAGTGGAAATAGGAAAATCCGGGCGAGAATCGACATTATTATATAAATTCCATTGATATCTGGTATCATTATGGTATAATATATATACCATGAGCTTTGAATTTGATCTGAACAAGAGTGAAACGAACAAAAAGAAGCACGGCATCGACTTTATAGAAGCTCAAGTTTTATGGGATGATCCCGATTTCATTGAAATCACAGTTAAAACCGTTGATGAACCAAGATTTATGGTTATTGGGAAAATCTCAAAGAAACATTGGTCTGGAATCATCACATATCGTGGCGAAAACCTCAGAATTATTTCTGTACGCCGTTCCAGACCAGAGGAGGTGAAGATATATGAAAGCTAAAGATCTTGATAAAATGTTCGATGAGGGTAAGGATATTTCCAAATATCTGGATCTTACCAAAGCTATAAGACCCGAACAAGAGCAAAAACGAGTTAATGTTGACTTTCCAATTTGGATGATTCATTCCCTCGATAAAGAGGCTAAGCGCCTGGGCGTTCCTAGGCAATCTATTATTAAAATATGGATTGCGGAACGACTTGAAAAAGAATTAGCATGATTCATACCAATGGATGCAGCGGACGGCTAACCGCCGCCGCTGATCCTAATCGTTAATGCGCCAAGCGAAGCTTGGTGCTTCTTATAAAGTGAAAGCCTTTATTGGGAAAGTTATAGCCAGCACCCCTGACCTTAGTGTCGCGGTTATTGAGGATGCCGAAAAAATTTATTGCTCAATTCTGAAGTCTGGTGTAATTTAGATTCCAAGGCGGCTTAATCCATGAAAAATATATTGATACTGATTCTTTTTTTCTGTTCATTTCCTATCTTGGCACAGACATCCAGTGATGAAAATTCCCCCGACCTGGATTCTATTATGGACGAAGGGATGACCTGCTTGAATGATGGTGATTATCAAAAAGCCGAGAGTCTTTTTCTGAATATTCTGGCGGGGAATGAAGAGGTCCATGACGCTGGTATTGGTTTAGGACGGGCTGTCCTTTATCAGAACAGACTGGATGAAGCTTATGAAATCTTCAATCAGGTTGTAGCAAGACATGATTCAGGTGTTGCCTGGTTTTTCAGGGGGTTCTCCCAGTTTAGACGAGGGAATAATGATCAGGCCAGGGCGGATTATCTACAAGCCATCAACCGGGGTTACAACCATTTCGATGTGTTTTTTAATATCGGGTATATGCATTTTCAGAGTAAGGAGTATAAAGAGGGAGAAAGCTGGTTCCGTCAGGCCCTTGACAGGAATCAGAATTATTCCGCCTCCTGGTACTATCTTGGTATTTGCCGGTATAAACAGAATCTGGATGCATATTATGAGTTTTCTCGAACTCTGGAGATAGATTCCGGATATATGATGGCCTATGTCTACCGGGGTGTTCTGCTTGATAGGATTGGGGAGTATTCCCGGGCTGTTTCTGACTATTCCAAAGCGGTGGAAATTGATCCTGAGTATGCCTGGGGTTATTTCTACCTGGGAAAGGACCTGGAGAGGCTCAACCGCGGTTCTGAGGCTGTAGAAAGTCTTGAGAAGGCCATATCCCTCGGCCTGACTGAAGCACAGGTATATGATGCTCTAGCAGATTCCTACTGGAGTGAGAAGAGGTATAATGATGCAGCTACAAATTATGACATAGCTGTCAGCAAAGCCCCTGATTCTGCCTGGATATGGAATAATCGCGGGTACTTTTTCAGACAGAGGAAGGAGTATGAAAAAGCCATTCAGGATTTCAGGAAGGCAATTGAGCTGGATCCGGAATGGGCAAAACCCTATAATAACCTTGGTTATACATATAATTGCCAGAACAAATATGAATTTGCGGTAGAACCTCTCCGGAAGGCTGTTGAACTGGCTCCAGACTGGAGCTGGCCCTGGAACAACCTGGGGAATGCACTTATAGGTCTAAAACAGTATGATGAGGCTATATCCAGTTTTCAGAAGTCCATAGAGTGTGATCCCGAATATGGATATCCTCATTATAATCTCGGGATTCTGTATAATAATACAGGAGAGTATGAAAAATCGGTTGAATCCTACAGGAAATCTCTTGAAATCAATCCCCGACAAGCGGACTGTTATAACAATCTGGGGAATTCCCTTGTTAAACTTGAACTATATGATGAAGCTATTGAGATTTATACGAAAGGACTGGAGATCAATCCAGACCATGAATTAATCCTGGCGAACAGGGGAGAGGCTTTTTATAAGACAAACCGGAAGCAGGAGGCTGTAAATGATTTGATTCGTGCGGTAGAATTGGGTCCGAATAGGGCAAGAACTCATAATTATCTCGGACGAAGTTATGCTATATTGAGGTGTTATGAGGATGCCCGCCGGCATCTGGAACGGGCTATAGAACTGGATTCCTCTTATGAGTCTACTCTAAGCAGGATACTGGAGAAGCTAAAAGAGATAGATGCTTATCTGATAGTCCACGTTTTATGGGATGATGTACCGGTAAAAAATCAGAATGTGAAATTTTCCGGATTACCTGAAGGATCCCGTCAGTTTGTTACCGATTCCCAGGGGACGGTGTTGATTCACCGCTCATTACTTAAGGCAGGACGCCGTTATCTTTTGTACAGGAGTGAACCTGGTTCTCCTGAAGATATGTGGGATTTCAGTGATACCTCCTTTTTTTACTCAGAAACACAGGATGAGGTCCGTTTGCAGATCAAGAAGAAACTGAAAGGTATTACTCCGGATGATGAGGTTACAATTTCCGATTCTACTCCTTTCCTGCGCTGGGAATATCCGGATGGCGCGGAGTACTTTGTCCTGGCAATTGCCAAGAGGAGTAAGAACTGGACGGAAAATCTTAAATCTTATGTCCATATCAGGCGGTTCGAGAATCTGACTGATTCGGAATATCAGGTCCAGGAAGAACTGGAACCGGATGAGTATCTCTGGTTTGTTACTGCTTATTCCGCGGATGGAGTGCCTCTGTATTATCTTTCCCGGAAGTTTACGGTAGAATAGCAATATCCAAGAAATCATCGGAAATTAACTATGTAGTGGAAATAGAAAAATCCGGGGTAAGCACCCCGGATTCAATTAAACAATACACTGACAGACGGTGGTGATCCATCTTAGTTCATAACCCAGATTTTCAGCGATGGACGCTGACCCCCGGTTATCACTGCTGGTTCTGTAAAATGGAAGATGGCCGTTTTCCAAACAGGCTGCCGTAACAGCTGCCACAGCCGCAATCCCCAACCCCAGTTTCCTGTGGTCAGAATGAATAAGAATCCCTACATCCCCCATGCATTTCCCCCAACGTCTATAGCCTGCATAACCGATAGCTTTGTTGGCATGATATACCAGGCGGATCTCTTCATCCGGGTCTTCGAGGTCAATTAATGCCTCATCAATATCGTCCGCGGTACAGGTATCAAGAAATGCCTGCAGAGGCGGATGATTCGCAGGATCGACGGAACGAATTCCATACCCTTCCGGAAGGGAATAAGCCGGAACTATTTCTCCGGGATAGATAAAATGAGGATAGGTGTTCTCAATCCTGAATTCTGTAAATCGCTCCTCTATATTTTTCAGTTCCAGGGGTTTCTTTCCCCCTTCACTAAGATCTGAAAGGAACGATATCAACTCCTTGCCGGCGGAAATAAAGTGGTGATTAAAAACTTTGGTCAGATACAAGGTGTTCTTTCCATTCAGGGATTCGGCATTTCTGAATGTTGTCCCCTCTTTAAAAAAGGTATCGGTGGAGCATCTATAAAAAACTCCCCTGTCCTGAGTGATTATTTCTTTTATTTTCTCTGTGTTCATATGATCCCCTGATAGTTTTGATCTGAGGATCCAATTCATGAAAGATGGATATTAAAAGCCTTTCAGAATCGAATCCTTCAAGGCTATCCGTGACTATCTAAGGGTCACCCCTTCTCTTCAGCCGGTTTGAATAGAATGAAACATAATGTATACGAAAGTTCAGGTTGTGGCAAGCGAAACCTGGAATCGGGATACGCTGTCCGATAAGAACCCGACCACTATGCGAGACATTTAGTGGCCGGGTTTTCTTCTGAATTCTATACTATTAAGATCTCTGTTCGGCTTTTTCCAGCCTTTTTACGTTTCTGTTGTTAACGGTAATGTACAAAGTCCCAATTACTCCGGCGAAAGCCATTACAAGGTCGGCAAAAACATTCATTCTGATAGCAGCATATATTCCCAGTATTGACCATATCAAGGGAAAAACAAATATATAAACAGGGATTCTTCTTCGTGTCATCATGAAAATATCGAAGGTAAATATGCAGACAGGACAGGGAGCAACACCAAATATTGGTCCTCCGGGAAATTCGTGTCCGCTTAATGTACCAATAATTGGGTATATTGTCAGGGCATATAAAATAAGCAGGAATCCAAGATATGTAGATAAATCTTTACTACAAAAGGAAGACACCAAGGATTTTTCGCTCTTGCGAAAATATCTCTTTTAGCTATGCAGGTGGTCGTTCTCTATTCACCTGGGGCCTGTCGGTCTATTATGTCTTCAGGTTGAACTGATAGAAGAAAAACCACCCTAAGGTCCTTTTAAAATAGCCGTAATTCACCATTTTCACTGGATTTCCTCAAGTGGATTCATCATGGTAATATGATTTCAATGATCTCCCCGCATTTTGAAGCTCATTATTTACAAAGAAGTGGTGCAGCGCAAAAGGCTCTTAACTAGCTAAACACGGAGGCATTGGAGTTAAATCAATTTTATGTTGGTATTACTCCAGAAACACTATTTCTTGTAGACGTGAAAAAAATCCTTTTTGAAATCCAGGTGTACATCCTCGCCCATATTGAAATGTTTCATGGTTCCTTCAGTATTAGAGTGGACAGCCGTAATGAAGCTGTTCTCAAACTCTATCTTGTACTCTGTAATACTGCCAAGGAAGGAACTCACATCCAGTTTACCTTTAAAACCTGTGGGCGAAAGGCTTATGTCGACAGCTTCCGGTTTTATAGCCAGAAAAACCTCCTCTCCTTCCGAGAACTCCTCGGCAGGTTTTTCAACTGCAAGGGATTTGCTCTGAACAGTAACAGTGAGTGAGTCCGTCCCGACTTCAGCTACAGTTGCGTCGATAAAGTTTGCATTACCGATAAAGTCCGCCACAAAGGAACTGTTCGGATTATTGTAAATATTCTCCGGCGTTCCAACCTGTGCTATCTTACCCCTGTTCATGATAACGATCTGATCAGACATACTTAGGGCCTCAGACTGGTCGTGGGTTACATAAAGAGCAGTTATACCCAGCATCTGCTGGACCCGCTTAATTTCTGTTCTTGTCTGCATTCTGAGTTTAGCATCCAGATTTGAGAGAGGTTCGTCAAAAAGTATGATCTCAGGTTTAAGGACAAGAGCTCTTGCAAGAGCGACCCGCTGTTGCTGGCCTCCGGACAGTTCCCCCGGATACCTGTTTTCCAGGCCTACGAGATTTACCATCTGCGAAACCATAGCCACATCGTTCCTTATTACCTCTTTCGACAGTTTCCGTAGTTTCAAGCCGTAAGCGATATTTTCAAATATCGTAAGATGCGGAAAAAGAGCGTAGCTCTGGAAAACCATCGGCATATTTCTGTCAAAGGCCGCTACATCATTAATCAGCTTACCATCCAGGGTCACATCGCCGGCTGTCTGGAGTTCAAACCCGGCCACCACCCGCAGGGTAGTGGTTTTCCCGCAGCCCGAAGGGCCAAGGAGAGTTACAAAATCACCCTTTTTTATGGTCAGAGAGATGTCGTTAACTGCAATAACGCTGTTGCCCTTACCATCCCTGAAAACCTTTGTTATATCTTTAAGAACAAGATAGTCTCTATCGTTATTCTGTTCCATTATTTTCTCTCCTAAGTTGTTGTTCCAAATATCTGGGATTGTTTAAGACCTGTAAGCTTCATAATAATAAAGATGAATACCACAACCACGACAATCAAGGCGAATGACAGCACCGACGCGGCTCCGAGACGCATTATTTCCGTCTGGGCAAGTATTAACACAGTCAGATGGTTCCACCTGGCGGATACCAGAAATATTATGGCGCTTATAGCTGTCATACTACGGACAAAAGCAAAGGTAGCTCCTGCAAAAAATGCCGGTCTTACAAGGGGTAGTGTAATCTTTCTGAATGTATAGGCTGTAGAGGCCCCAAGATTGGTAGATGACTCTTCAATATCACTGGATATCTGTTTAAGTGCTGCAATTCCTCCCTGAACTCCAATGGGAACATTCCTGAAAACATAAACCGCAATCAGAATAAAAGCAGTTCCCGATAGTTTAAAGGGAGCCTTATTAAACGCAAGGATATATCCGATACCGACTGCAGTACCCGGAATTGCATAGCTGAGCATCGACAGGAAATCGAAAACCTGTTTACCGGCAAAAGATTTTCTGACAACAATAAAAGCTATTATCATACCCAATACTGCCGTAATTGGCGTGGAAACAGTTGCCAGGATAATAGTGTTCTTAAGGGTAGTCAAAGCCACATCAAAAGCGTAGACAAAATGCCTAAATGTGAGGGACCAGTCAATACCCCAGAGTTTTATAAAACTGCCGGATATAATTGTTACATAGAACATCAGCACAAAAAGAGAAACTGCCAGCGTGAATATGAAGAGTCCATTTTTCGCACCCCTGGTAACTGAAGAAGAGCCTCTGCGCGAAGATTTTCCCGTTATTGTCACATAGGATTTTTTCTTGATTATATACTTCTGTATAAAGAAAACCCCTACTGTGGGCATAAGCAGCAGCATGGCAAGGGCAGCACCCCTGGGTAAATTCCCCATACCTGTAAACTCCAGATAAGCACGGACCGAGAGTACATCAAACTCTCCGCCAATAATTATAGGATTACCGAAGTCTGTCAGAGACCCGACAAAGACAAGCAGCCAGGATGCAAAAATACCAGGAACAGCAAGAGGAAGTGTCACTGTGAAAAAAGTCTTAAGCCGCTTTGCACCCAGATTCATTGCACAGGTTTCCAGATCCGGGTCTATCCCCTGAAGAATTCCAACCAGAGTCATATATGCGATTGGATACATGGTTATTACCTGGACTATAACCAACCCTTTCAAACCGTAAACCCCACCCGTATCAAGATTCAGGAGTTTAGCCGTTATAAGACCATTCCTTCCAAAAAGAAGAATAACAGAAAGAGCGAACATGAAGGGAGGAGAAATAATAGGCAGTATGGCCATGGACTGAAAAAAACCACGACCTCTTCCCCCCCCTTTGGCAATTGCATAGGCAAATATGAATCCCACCAAGGTTGCAAGGGTTGCGACAATTGCACCAAGCATTACAGAATTGATAATTGCCTTTCTATAATAACTGTGGGTGAATATATATTTATATTCATTCAGCGAAAAAGTACTGTCCTGGGAAAGGCTGAGTTTTGCAGCCGAATAGAGAGGGTAGACAATAAACAGAATCAGAGAGGCGAGGATCAGCACCACCCCAATCAAGAGAGCGGGATCGCTGGTCAACTGATGAAAGCTGCCCTTATTCAATCTTCTACTAATGTTACCGTTAACCATTACGGTCCAACCTCCCGATGCAACAATACATATTTTCAGTTTTTATAGAAAGGCCCCTCCCTGTTACAGGGAGGGGCAAAGGAAAACTATGATGAAGAAAGTTATTTTTTAGACTCCGTCTTTGCTTCTCCGCCTTCTATGATCTCGTTCCATTTCTCTACAAGGCGTGCCTTGTTGGCAGCCGCCCAGGCATCGTCCTGATTTATAACTTTAAGCTGTGCAATTGGTTTCGCACCCTTTGCAAGAGGTACATCGACAAAAGGCACAACAAATTTAGTTGCATAAAGTTTTGCTGCAGTTTCACCGAGGCCCCAGTCAAAGAGGATCTTTGCAGCATCCAATTCATCCTCAGGACCATTTTTAATCAGAGAAATTGATGCTACTTCATAGCCTGTTCCTTCTGAAGGGAAAGTAATTTCAAGTGGATATCCCTCAGCGACAAGTCTTACTCCATCATGTGAGTATCCTATAGCTATTGTTGTTTCGCCAATACTGGCATTCCTTCCGGGAGCAGATCCTGACCGTGTATACTGAATAATATTGTTATCGAGCCCCTTCATAAACTCAAAGGCTTTTTCTTCTCCATAGAGCTGAACAAGGGTTGCAAGAACATTGTATGCAGTTCCGGATGAACCGGGATTTGCCATCTGTACATGATCTTCGTAAACAGGGCTTGTAATATCTGCCCATGAAGTCGGGGCTTTGAGGCCGTACTGTTTCAGCTTCTCAGTATTGCTTTCGAAGCAGAGCGCACCTGCATAAATGCCTGTCCAGAAAAAACTTTTGTCTCTGAATTGCGGCGGCATATTTGCAGCAGGGCTATCATAGGCCATGGTAAGTCCTTTCAGCTTTGCTTCAATATGGCCAATACCAACACCTCCAAACCAGATACTTGCCTGGGGATTCTCTTTTTCTGCTTCAATTCTGGCCACTGCTTCACCAGTTGAAAGCCTTACCCAATCCACCTGTATTCCAGTTTCTTCAGTAAAAGCCTTGAAAACCTCACGGGCAAGTTCTTCGTCCAGAGTTGTGTATGCAGTAACACGCTGTTTTTTTTCTGCATCTTCTTTTTGTTTACAACCGATAAATAAAGTTGTAATCGCAAACATAATCAGCATGATAGCAATGATAGTTTTTTTCATTCCATAAACCTCCGTTTTGTACGAACATATTTCTATCTTCTATTAAAACCCACCATCTCCTGGTTCGCAAGGAACAATTTGGTAACAATAAAGTAACAAAAAAGTAACAATTCTATTCTTCAATTTTTCTGAGTCTGTAGCCCTTTCCCCATTCGTTCAGGATGTATTCCGGGCGGTGGGGATCGGGTTCTATTTTCTTTCTAAGGCGCTGAATATTTACCTTTACCATTTCCCTGCCTCCTTCCCACTCATCATATCCCCAGACATCTTTTAATAATGCCTGCCATGATATAACCCAGCCTGCCCTTGAAATAAGACATGACAGGAGCGAGTATTCGTTGGGAGTAAGATTGATTCTCTCACCACCCATATAAACCTCATCTTTCTCCAGGTTTATCAATAAATCGCCAATTTTTATCTCGCTCTGCCTGTTTATCCACTTCATCCTGCTCAGTATTTTCCCGACCCGGAGTATGAATTCCCGATGGCTAAAGGGTTTCGTTATATAATCTTCCGCACCTATTTCGAGACCGGAGATCACATCGCTGTCCTTGTCCCTGGCGCTGAGTATAATTATTGGAATTGTTGAGCTCTGCTTTATACGGTTACATACTGTTAGGCCGTCAATGCCCGGAAGGAAAAGATCCAGTACAATCAGATGAAATTCCTGCTCCTTATTGAGCTGAAGTCCTTCCTCTCCCGAGTATGCGACGGTTACCTCATAACCTTCATCTCTGAGCAGATACTCCAGCATACCTGCGATATCAGGTTCATCTTCGATGATCAGAATTTTGTGCTGCATCCGGTATCTCCCTCTTTTGGAAGTGTAAAGGAAAGAGTAGTTCCCAGTCCTGCCACGGAACCCACATAAACCTTCCCGTTGTGTTTTTCGATAACATTTTTTACTATCGAAAGGCCCAGCCCCACACCATCAATATTTTCATCCCCAGATTCACTTCCCTGATAAAACTCGGAGAATATCTTCGGTTTTTCCAGATTCACAATCCCGCTGCCGTCATCGGTCACAGAGACTACAACGCACTGTTCGTTCTCTGTAACCGATATAATGATCCTGCCGTTCTTTCCTATGTGTTTGCTTGCATTGTGTATCAGGTTGATAAGCACCTGCTGGATCCAATTTTCATCGGCAATCGTCCTGCTGAGCAGGTTAGGATAGGTGTATTTTAACTCCTGATCCCGGGAAGAGATGAACTGAAGCATATCGGTACATACCTTTTTTATTACAATCCGGACATCCATGGGCTTTCTTTTCATCCTGAACCAGGCGTACTCTACCTTTATGCTCGCAAGAATGGTATCGACAAATCGAACCATCCTCATTGTATTGTCCAATACAGATGTTAGAAATTTCTTCTGAGTCAGGTTTATCTTTCCGGGTCTCTCCTCAAGCAGAATTTCTGTTGATGTTTTTATAACAGCCAGAGGAGTTCTGAGTTCATGGGACAATGTGGAAAGCAGTTTATTTTTCCCGTCGATCTGGGTTTGCTGGGCTTCAATCTCAGCCACCATATCAGCTTCAGATTCCCTTATTGCCCGGTCCAACATTATACTGAGCAGGACTGCAGGGATAATCACTACAAGGGTATCCGGTTCAGACTTCAGCAGCATTTGAACCGATATCAGAACTGCCAGGATACCGGTATTGATTAATATACTTTTTTTGAATCGATACGCCCTGAAAATCTGAAAGAACAGTAGAATCAGAAACACCGAAAAAAGATATGTATCGAGCAAAATTACCGCAGAGAGGATGGAAACCGATTCAAGGATGATACCTGGAAGATTCCCTGATGCGCTGTGATCCGACAGAAAGAATTCATAAACCATCCATGGGACCAGGCAGAGCGGGATACTAAAATACAGCGGATATGACAGATTCTGGTGGTTGATTACCATAAACACAATAGATGTGAGTGACAGCACTCTGAAACTGTAGAGATTCAGCCGGTTCATATTAAATAATATGAAAAATAATCGCGAGATGCAAGAGGACGAAAGACGGTTTGCCGGCTTCGCACGAGACTCGCAGCGTAGATACCGCTGATCCAGGCATGCTTGCGGGCATCGACTTTATAGAAGCTCAAGTTTTATGGGATAATCCCGATTTCATTGAGATCACCGTTAAAACCGTTGATGAACCAAGATTTATGGTTATTGGGAAGATCTCAAAGAAACATTGGTCTGGAATCATCACATACCTAATCGTTATATTGCAATTAAAATTTGAATTAACAAATGGAAACTATCTTCTATATTCAAAGCGAATACACAAACCCTGAAACATATGAATATTTATCTGGTTTTCTATCAGATAATCTATTAGAAATTAAAAAATTATTCACCCTGCAAAAGCTATATAATATGGCATTTCATTGAATAAGCATGTACAGAAAGAAAAAATATTCCTTGACATGACACTATAATGTCACTATGATAATAATGGAGATAATCATGGAATATTTAAAGTTTACTGATTTTAGAAATCACTCAAAGGAATATTTTGAGAAAATCGAAGCTGGTGAGAGCTATATTATAATAAGAAAAGGTATCCCTGTCGCAAAAATTATTCCATTTGAGAATAGAGAAAAAGGCTGGAAAAGGAATATTGAAAAAATAAAAATTAAATCAAATAAAACTACACTTGATTATATCCTCTCAGAACGTTCAGAAGCATGACAATATACTTAGATACAAGCGCATTGATTAAAAATTATATTGAAGAATCAGGAAGTGATTTAATTACGAAAAAAATGTATGCAGCTGATAAAATTTATGTTTCATATATCACAAGAATAGAATGCATTTCAACATTTCGAAGAATACTACAGGAAAAAAATATAACTGAAGAAGAATATAAAAGATTAAAAAACGAATTGTTATATGATTTTAAATATTACACGGAGATTGAGAATAAAAAAGCATTAGATAATTGTGAAAATATAATAGATAAATATCAATTGAAGACGTTGGATTCAATACAATTATCTTCTGCAATGTATGTAAAAAATGAAATAGATATATTTATTTGTTGTGATTCAAAATTGAATGATGCTTCAAGAAGTGAAGGATTATCGATTTATAATCCAATAGAATAAATGGCTATTTGTCATGACTTTTAGAGCAGACTTCGAGCCTGATATCGGTAACAGTGGTTCTATACGGATAAATTGTCACTGCCTTTGCCACGGTGAAGCAGCTCAAGTGGCTGTTGACGCTGTAGAAAAACGGTAAGGGGATTTCATGCGTCATATCAAAGTGCCGGATGCTCTGAAAGCACTTCCCGAAAGCGAAAGCAGGTTTCAATATGATCATTGACAATTCCCACCGCCCATGAGCACCGGGTTTTTTTGTCAGCCATGGTTTATCCTCTGTGATTACACGCTGAACCGGATGTTGAGGATATCTCCATCCTGTACCAGGTAGGTTTTTCCTTCCAGACGGTGTTTTCCGTGTTCCTTTATCCCTTTCTCTGAACCGAACTCCATAAGATCGTCGTAAGTGAAACATTCAGCCCGGATAAAACCTCTGGCAAGGTCCGTATGGATCGTACCGGCCGCGGCAACGGCGTTTTCCCCCTTGCGAAGGGTCCAGGCACGTACCTCATCTTCCCCCACCGTAAAAAAGCTTAAGTATCCAAGCATATCGTATGCAAAGGTGGTAAGCCGGGAGCGGGCGGATTGGGTAATCCCCATATCCTGCATGAAGGCTTCAGCATCCTCCGGTTCGAGCTGAGAGAGTTCCATTTCAAAGTTTCCCGCGAATTCGATAACCGGGAAGGTTTTTTTAATTCCATCTATCACCGATCCGTTCCGGCCGTAATTTGATTCATCGGAATTAAGGATTGCCATAAGAGGTTTGCCGGTAAGAAACTGGAAACCGTGGATGCTTTTTTCTTCATCAGGTTTTAATTCGACGTTTCGGATAGGGATACCATCGTTCAGCTTCTCGATAAGGATTTGCAGGACCTTTTCTTCAGCCTGCAGCTCGGGGGTCTTTTTCCCTTTCTTAATGTCGGTCGCGATTTTTTCAAGCCTTTTTTCCACGATAATCATATCGGAAAGAATGAGTTCCGAGGCTACGCTGTCTATATCCCCGAGTGGGTTCGGATCACCCAGGACCTGATCGATGGTTTCTTCGTGAAAATTCCGCAGTACCACCGCGAGGGCATCGGCGGTTTTTATCATGTTCATGGCAGAACCGGAAAAAAGTCCGCTCTGAGCTGATCCTTCCGAAAGGCCGACAAAATCGATAAATTCAATAGTGGCGTGGATTGTCCGTTTTGGCTGATACATGGCGGTTAGTTTTTCTATCCGCTCATCGAGCACCTCAACAATAGCAATATTCGGCTCCATCTTTCCTGAATGGTAGGACGCGACCTCTGCTGTTGATCCGGTAAGCGCGTTGAAAATGGCGGTTTTTCCGGAATTTTCCAGGCCGATGAGTCCGATATTCATAATTCCCCCCTGATCATTACTGTGGTACTGAGAGCCATTATGTCATTTCCGGGAATGGGGTGCAAGGGAGCTGTTTTGGAATATTCCATTTGAAGATAAGAAGCCACAGAGAACACAGAGAAAGGGGAGGAGTTTTCTCTCTGCAAACTGAAGCATTCAATCTAATTCATTTGTATTATCTAATGGGAAATGATATTTGAGAGTTATAGTAAGGAAGGATCGATATAGTGAATTATGAATTAACGAATAAAATCATTGGAGCAGCTATTGAAGTACATAGGGCTTTGGGGCCGGGATTGTTGGAAATTATCTATGAAAAAGCCTTATGCTATGAACTTGATCTAAGACATATTAGCTACGAAGAGCAAGTGAAAATAGATGTTGTGTATAAAGGGAAAACAATCCATGGCCAACGGATTGATCTGATAATAGAGGATTCTGTAATCCTTGAGCTAAAAGCTATTAATAAGTTGCCAGCGATAGCACTATCCCAGGTTTTATCCTACTTAAAAGCCACTGGGTTAAAAACAGGTTTACTGATTAATTTCAATGAAAAAACTTTGAGTTCTGGTATCAAACGGATATCTATGTAGTAATTAGATATCCAAAACCCCCACTCCACTCTTCC
>JAGLYY010000067.1 GCA_023131935.1 Spirochaetales bacterium
TTGGCACAACCGGCTGGTACTCTGAAATGGATGAGATGAGGGCTCTTACGGAAAAAAAAGGAGCTGCTATTATCTGGTCAGGTAATTTTTCTCTCGGAGTTAATATATTTTTTTCAATTCTAGATAAGACCACTCAAATTATGAACTCTTTCACAGAATATGACCCCTTTATCCACGAATTTCATCATAATAAAAAAGCGGACAGCCCCTCAGGAACAGCTGTAATGCTTGGAGATATCCTATTAAAGAATATCGATAGGAAAACATCCATAGTATCAGAGGAACTGAAAAGACAGATTAAACCTGAAGAACTGCATATATCCTCAACAAGGGGAGGCAGTATCCCGGGAACTCATCTGGTTGCATTTGATAGTCCTGTAGATACCATAGAGTTAAGGCATACAGCCAGAGGCAGAGAGGGATTTGCTGCAGGTGCAATTGCAGCTGCGGAATGGATTGAGAATAGAACTGGATTTTTTAACATAAATGATATGATGCAAGATATTATAGAAGGAGATAAGAACAGTGACTAATCTTAGAGGTGTCTATACGGCATTAATTACACCATTTACAAAGGAAGGCGCATTTGACGAGGCAGCATTTAGAGATCTGATTGAGTTTCAGATTAAAAGCGGCATAAGCGGGTTAGTCCCATGCGGAACAACAGGTGAAAGCCCAACACTCTCTCACGAAGAACATGACAGGGTAATCCAGCTAACAGTTGAAGCAGCTGCCGGCAGAGTTCCCGTAATTGCAGGAACAGGTAGTAATGCAACCAGTGAAGCCATACAACTTTCTAAGCATGCAGAACAATCCGGAGTCGATGCTGTTCTTCTTGTAAACCCCTATTACAATAAACCTACTCAGAAGGGCCTTTATCTTCACTTTAAAGCAATTGCAGATTCAATTTCGATTCCATGTGTTCTGTATAATATTCAGGGTAGATCCGGTGTAAATCTCGAGACAGAAACCCTTGCAAGACTTGCAGGAGAGTGCGCAAATATTACTACTGTAAAAGAGGCTTCTGGTAATCTCCAGCAGATGAAAGATGTAATTGCCAGCACCGACTCAAGCTTTCATGTAGTCTCCGGTGATGACAATATGACATTAAGTCTGATTGAAGCAGGGGGAAAGGGAGTTATATCCGTCGCTTCAAACCTTATTCCCGATAAAATGGTGGAAATGGTAGGCCTTGCTCTGGAAGGTAAATTTGAGGAAGCAAGAGCAAAAGAGGCTCTTCTGACTGATTTCTTTAAAATAATGTTTATCGAAACAAACCCCATCCCAATAAAAACCGCAATGGCCATGAGAGGCTGGTGTGAAGAAGAATTCAGGCTTCCAATGTGTGGACTTTCCAGTGAAGGGAAGAGAGCAAAACTAAAAGCAATTATAGACAATGCAGGGATACCTTTTGCGAAGAGGGAAGGAAGATAGGCTGAAGGAAAAAAGAAGGATTTTGGTAACTTGCTTTGATCGGTGTACAAAAACTAATAACCTTCAGTCTTCAGCCTAAACGACCTGAATAATGAATAATGAACAGCGAAAAATAGGAGTAGTATTAGTGGCAGAAGTAAATTCAAATTACAATAAACTTGCGGCGGGATATCTTTTTCCTGAGATAGCCAGAAGAACAAGGGAGTTCCAGGAAAAGAATCCGGATAAAGTGCTAAAAAAGCTTGGTATAGGGAATACGACAGAAGCTCTGACTCCAACTGTTGTAGAAGGATTGATACGGGGCGTGAATAAGCTGGCTGATCCTGCCACATATTCAGGATACGGTGATGAACAGGGAAAGCTGGAGCTTAGGCAAGTACTATCCGGATATTATGATAGTAAAGGAATAGAACTGTCCCCAGGTGATTTTTTTATTAGTGACGGAGCAAAGCCTGACTCCAGTAACATCCAGTCTATATTTTCCCCTGACAGTGTCATTGCAGTACAGGATCCTGCCTATCCTGTATATGTGGACTCAAATATTATTGCAGGCAGATCAGGAAACTATTCTGCTAAAAAGGGAGAGTATGAAGGTCTTATCTATATGCCCTGTACAGAAGAGAACAATTTTTTTCCGTCAATTCCTGAAAAGAGAGCTGATTTAATCTATTTATGCAGCCCAAATAATCCAACAGGGGCTGCTGCAACCCACAAACAGCTTAAAATATTTGTTGACTACGCCAGAAAAAACAAGTCTGTTATCATTTTTGATGCAGCATACTGTGAATATATATCTGATCCAAGTCTGCCTAAATCAATTTTCGAAATTGAGGGAGCAAAAGAGTGCGCTCTGGAAATAAACAGTCTTTCAAAGTTTGCAGGTTTTACCGGAGTCCGCCTGGGATGGACAGTAGTTCCGGAAGAACTGGTTGTAGAAGGAACAAAACCAGGTGAAGTAAGAAACATGTGGTACAGGAGACAATGCACATTTTTTAACGGTGCTTCAAATATTGTTCAGGAAGGTGCATTAGCTGTATTTTCAGATGATGGGTTAAAGGAATCCAGAAACCTTGTAAACTACTATATGGAAAATACCAAAATAATAATGAGGGGCGTAAAAGATGTTGGCCTAACTTATTATGGAGGCGTTAACGCACCCTATATCTGGCTTAAAACACCAGATGGAATCTCATCCTGGGATTTCTTTGATAAGCTCCTTTCCGAAACAGGGGTCATTGGAACCCCCGGATCAGGATTTGGTCCCGGAGGCGAGGGATATTTCAGACTAAGCGCTTTTGGACACCGGGAAGATATAGAAGCAGCAGTAGAAAGTATCAAAGAGAATTTAAATATATAAACCGTGGGCGCGCGATTTATCGCGCTCTTACGGTGATTTTTGGAGCAACAATATGAACAAAACAATACCATTCACAAAATCAGAGCTGGAAACAATAGTAGAGAAATATCCAACACCCTTTCACATATATGATGAAAAGGCCATCAGGGAAAATGCCAGAAAAATGAAAGACGCATTCTCATGGATGCCGGGATTTAAAAACTATTTTGCAGTCAAGGCATGTCCAAACCCATCAATCATGCAGATTCTTAAAGAAGAAGGTTTTGGTGCAGACTGTAGTTCCATACCGGAACTTATCCTTGCTGAAAAAACAGGTATTATTGGAGAGAACATTATGTGTACTTCAAATGATACTCCTGTTGAAGAGTTTCTGGAAGCCAGGCGACTAGGTGCAATAATTAACTTGGATGACATTCTTCACATCGAGACTCTGGAAAAAAGTTCAAAACTGCCGGAACTTATCTGTTTCAGATATAACCCGGGGAGTGCTAGAGCCGGTAACGTGATAATCGGCCATCCGGAAGAAGCCAAATATGGATTAACGAGGGATCAGGTTCTTAAGGCCTACCCCCTGATGAAGTCAAAGGGTGTAAAACGATTCGGACTGCATACTATGGTTGCTTCAAACGAGCTCGATCCTGATTATTTTATTGAAACAGCAAGAATGCTCTTTGGACTTGCCATTGAATTAAAGGCAAAAGCAGACATTCGCACAGAATTTGTCAATATGGGAGGAGGAATCGGTATTCCCTACAGACCTGAGGAAAAGGAAGTTGATCTGTACTATGTTTCTGATGGAATAAAAAAGCTTTACAAAGAGATGATTGTACCTGCCGGTCTTGATCCATTAAAAATAGTTTTTGAATGCGGTCGAATGGTAACAGGCCCTTATGGGTACCTTGTCTCCACAGTAAGGCAGGTAGCAGAAAAATATAAATCCTATGCAGGTCTGGACTCCTGTATGACAGATCTTATGCGCCCTGCTCTTTATGGTGCATACCATCATATTACTGTCCCCGGTAAGGGAAATCTGCCAAAAGACCATAGTTACGATGTAACGGGGAGTCTGTGTGAAAACAATGACAAATTTGCAATTGACAGAGAGCTTCCGGAACTGGAACCCGGTGATCTTGTTGTAATACATGATACCGGTGCTCACGGATACTCCATGGGATTCAACTATAACGGCAAGCTAAAATCAGCAGAATTGCTGATGCAGGAAGACGGTAGAGTAAGGATGATACGCAGGGCAGAGACTATGGATGACTATTTTGCTACTTTGAACTTTAAGGATTAGAATATTTTGGGAAAATACCAATTTCAGTGGTTTTTGCCTTAATTTTGCTTGACTCCGGTTTTAACTTTTCCTATTATTTATTTATTTGATGGCGGAAGCTGGTACTGTAGCTGTCCCTCCTACTCCATGTGGATGATGATTACTCTTGGCATTTTTTCCTGTAGGATGTCTATTCCAGATGCTGTTGCAGCAGCGACTATCAACGTTGCCAGGACAATAAGCAGGGAAAATGAATTCGGCAGCATTAAAGCAGGAAAAAAGGCATACCTGATAATTCTTGATATCCGATCCCCTGAGGAGATCCCGTACTAATTTGGGAAAAATCTTGTGAAAAAAACTATTAAAACCGGTCGAATTGTATGAAGGAAAGAATAGAGAAGAAACGTCTTGCTATCTTGAGAATACTGAAAGATAGTGAACACCCTATCTCCAGCCAGAGAATAATGGAGCTTCTGGGTGAGGTTGGGCAGGAGATCAGTGAAAGGACTATCCGGTTTCATCTTAAAGATATGGACAAGGATGGCCTTACAGAATATGTTGAGCGTCGTGGACGGAGGATCACTGAGAAGGGACTGTCAGAGATTGAAAAGGCGAGGGTTGTAGATAAGATAGGTTTTATAAACAGTAAGATTGACTATTTTTCGTATAAGATGAATTTTGACCTAACACAAAAGACCGGAACGGTAGTAATAAATATCAGTTTTATTCCTTTAAAGGATATGCCTGGAGCTATAAAGATCCTTGTCGCTGCATTTGAAAACGGTTTTTCCATGGGAAATCTTATCGGGCTGTATATGCCAGGTGATGCTGCAGGTCATGAGGTTGTTCCGGATGGTTATATCGGAATAGGGACTGTCTGTTCTATTACTCTCAATGGAGTTCTTACTGGCCGGGGTATACCAGTTAGTTCTGTTTTTGGAGGTCTTCTTGAGATTGAAAAGGGAAAGCCTTCCCGATTTATAGAGATTATTAAGTATGACGGTACAAGTATTGATCCTCTTGAAATCTTTATAAAAAGTGGAATGACAAATGCAACCGGTGCGGCAAGTATAGGAGACGGACGAATTGGTGCTAACTTTCTTGAAGTTCCAGGTACAGCCAGGGAGGAAGTTATATCTATTGGTGATGAGATGAAGAAAGCAGGGCTTGGGACTTTCCTGATTCTGGGATGGCCCGGTCACTCAGTCCTGCAGGTCCCTATTAACTGGGGAAGAATGGGCGGGATTGTTATTGGGGGATTAAATCCTATTGCTGTTCTGGAAGAGAGCGGTATCAAGATTATATCAAAGGCAGTAAGCGGGCTTGTGGAGTATGAGAGTTTGTTTCCTGTTGCGGAATTGACGGATAGATATAGAGGAGAGGACTGCTAACGCAATCTACGGAAACCAAAATTGGCACCAGTTCCAGTGGCAATAATATTAACCGGCCCTGGAGAGATTGAACCTATAAGTGCAAATATAAACCTCCTGAAGATTCTTTGAATTCCTGAGTGTAAACCAGGTATGAAATATATTATTGGATAAAATTGCAGTTGGTATTGCGGCAAGATTGCCATAAAAAAATTATATATAATCAATACAATCATTTAAATTGTGATAAGTATCTATAAATAATATGTATACGTCAAATATAATCCATTAAACTATTAATATATCTAGAAATCAGTATAAATTATTAGCAATTTTGTATACTATATTGACAAAAAATCACCCTATTGATAAAGTTTGAAATAAGTAACGGTAATAAATTGCCGTGAAGAGGTTTATGATGAAGAAACAGGGGCTATACGATTCTTCTTATGAACATGACGCCTGTGGTATAGGATTTATTGTTGAGGTTGACGGCGTGGAAACTCATCAAACTGTCATGGACGGCATTACTATTCTGAAGAATCTGGTACACAGGGGCGCTGTAGGAAGCGATGTAAACACCGGTGACGGTGCTGGGATATTAACTCAGATTCCTCATGATTTCTTCTCAAAAGAGCTTGGGTTTGATCTACCAACTCAGGGTTCCTATGGTGTCGGAATGTTTTTTCTACCAACCACAAAGGGTAAAAGAGAAAAGGGCATAGATATTATCAAAGATGTTGTTGGCAGCGAAGGTGCTGAAATGCTGGGAACCAGGGATGTTCCCATGGTCCCCGATTCTCTTGGACCTACAGCCCTTTCTTCCATACCATTTGTGTTTCAGGCTTTTATTTCTACAAAAAGGTTGAGTGGAGATGAACTTGAGCGTAAGCTCTACATAATTCGCAGAAGTATCGAGAAGCGAGCTGCTGCTGCAGAATTTTCCATTGATGACTTTTATATATCTTCCCTCTCTTGTCGGACTATTGTATATAAAGGGATGTTTGTTGCGCCTCAGCTTGAGGAATTCTATCCCGATCTAAATGATACCAGTTATAAAAGCGCACTGGCTCTTGTTCATCAAAGATACAGTACAAATACCTTTCCATCCTGGTCTCTTGCACAGCCTTTCCGCTATATTGCTCACAATGGAGAGATAAACACTCTCCGGGGTAATATCAACAAGATGAAAGCGAGAGAGGTCACATTGTCTTCACCTTTATTTGGAGATGAACTTGAGAAAGTTCTTTCAGTCATAAATACAGACCAAAGTGATTCAGCGATTTTTGATTCCAATTTTGAGTTGCTTGTACAGGCCGGCAGATCGGCCGAACACTCAATGATGATGATGGTCCCTGAACCATTCGGTGACAAGTACCATATAAGTGAAGACAGAAGAACCTTCTATGAATATCATGCTTCTATACTGGAACCCTGGGATGGACCGGCTGCTCTTGCATTTACAGATGGAATTAAAATCGGTGCATCCCTTGATCGTAATGGACTTCGCCCGGCAAGATACACTGTTACAAGAAGCGGCCGGGTTATTCTTGCTTCTGAAACAGGAGTACTTCCAGTTAAGCCTGAGGATGTTCTCAAACAGGGACGCCTTGGCCCTGGAAGAATGATTTTAATTGATACTGAACAGGGCAGGGTGATGTATGACCATGAAATCAAATCACGGGTATCAAGGCAGAAACCCTACAGACGATGGCTTGATGAAAATAAGATTGAGCTGAAGGGGCTCTTCAGGGTGCCTGACCCTGTTCTAGAGGTTCAGGCAGATATTGTAAAACTGCAGAAGGTTTTTGGATACACCTTTGAAGAAATTGATAAGATTCTTATCCCAATGGCAGTGAACGGCAGTGAACCTATAAGTTCCATGGGAAACGATGCCTCCCTTGCAGTCCTTTCGGAGAGGCCGCAACTTCTGTACAATTATTTTAGACAGGTCTTTGCCCAGGTTACAAATCCTCCTATTGATCCTTACAGAGAGAATCTCGTAATGTCATTGATGAGTTTTATAGGCAGGGAGCAGAACCTTCTTGATGAGGGACCCCTGCACTGTCAACAGCTTAAACTTGCTCATCCTGTACTTTCCAATGATGATATTCGGATATTAAAAAGATCAAATATTGAAGGCCAGTCTGCAGGTGTTATTGATATTCTTTACAGTCTGAATGATGAATCAGGTGGGATGGAAAATGCTATTGAGGGAATATGCGACAGGGCTGCCCTGTTGATAGACGAAGGTAACAGCTTCCTAATCTTAAGTGATAAGAAAACAGATTCAGAGAAACTTCCAATACCAGCCCTCCTTGCTGTCTCTGCTGTTAATCAATTTCTGGTTGAAAAGGGACTTAGGCAGAAAGCCGGTTTGCTTGTAGAAAGTGGTGAAGTAAGAGATGTAATGCAGTTGGCTACCCTTATAGGATTTGGAGCCAGTGCAGTTAATCCTTATCTTGCATTTGAAATATTAAAAGACCTTATAAGTAAGGGAAAGCTGCCTGAAGTGGAAAAAACTGATATTGCCTTTGAGAATTATATAGAAGCTATGAAGAAGGGGCTTCTTAAGATTATGTCTAAAATGGGTGTATCTACTGTAAGGAGCTATAAAGGATCTCAGATATTTGAAGCTATAGGATTGTCGGGTGATTTTGTAAATAGATACTTCCCCGGTACTCCTACAAGGATAGAGGGGATTGGACTAAAACGGATTGAATCAGATGTGGAAGCCCGGCATATTTCAGCCTATCAGAGATCAACTGGCGATTCGGAGTTGTTGGATTCAGGGGGTTTTATTCACTATAGGAAATCATCTGAAAAACATTTAATGACTCCAGAGGCTGTTGTGGCAATTCAGAAGGCTGTTCGCCAAAACTCAAGGGAAATGTACAGGGTATTTGCTGAAGAAATAAACAGTAATACGAAAAATGTATGTACTCTCAGGGGACTGCTCAAATTTAAGGAAAGAGAAGCGGTGCCTCTTGAAGAAGTTGAGGGCACCCCGAAAATAGTTAAAAGATTTGTATCTTCAGCCATGTCCATGGGGTCTATAAGTAAAGAAGCCCATGAGACAATCGCAATAGCAATGAACAGGCTTGGTGCTATGAGTAACTCCGGAGAGGGCGGCGAAGATGAAACACGATTTATACCAAAGGATAACGGAGATTCTGCTTCCAGTTATGTTAAACAGATTGCTTCAGGTCGTTTTGGTGTTACAATTAATTATCTGGTAAATGGAAATGAATTGCAGATAAAGATGGCTCAGGGCGCGAAACCAGGTGAGGGTGGTCAGCTTCCAGGGCATAAGGTAAATAATGAGATAGCGTCAATTCGATATTCGACACCAGGGGTAACTCTTATCTCACCACCTCCTCATCACGATATCTACTCGATCGAAGATTTAGCGCAGCTTATTTTTGATCTTCATAATGCAAACCCGGAAGCCAGGGTTTCTGTAAAACTTGTATCCGAAGTCGGCGTTGGAACTATAGCTGCGGGTGTTGCGAAGGGTAAGGCAGACATGGTCCTTATAAGCGGACATGACGGCGGCACAGGGGCATCGCCTCTGTCATCAATAAAACACGCGGGTATTCCCTGGGAAATAGGCCTTGCCGAAACCCAGCAGACTCTGGTTCTGAATAATCTGAGGGATCGAATACGCATACAGACTGATGGTCAGCTTAGAACCGGAAGAGATATAATAATTGCCGCCCTTCTGGGAGCTGAGGAGTTTGGGTTTGCTACAATAAGTCTGATTACCATGGGATGTGTCCTGATGCGCAAGTGTCATAAAAACACCTGTCCAGTTGGGGTTGCTACCCAGGATCCTGAACTTAGAAAGAGGTTTGCCGGGAAACCTGAACATCTAATAAATTACATGACCTTCCTTGCAGAGGATGTCAGAGAAATAATGGCATCTCTTGGTTTTAAGAAGTTCGATGATATGGTTGGACAGGTTGATCTTCTTGAAACTGATGAAGCCTTGAAATACTGGAAGGAGAGAGATCTCGATTTTACGAAAATTCTGACAAAGGTAGAAATTTCAGAAGGTGGAAGTTATCACTGTACAAAAAACAGCATAAATAGAGTTAAAGAAGCACTCGATTTTGAGGTAGTGACCAAGGTAAAAAAGTCCCTTGAATCCGGTGAGTCTTCAGAGGTAACCCTGGAAATTAGAAATAGAGACAGGACCTTCGGAACAATCCTGAGCAGTGAAGTTGCTAAACGATACGGTGCCGGGGGACTACCGGAAGATACAATAAAACTTAATCTTAACGGAGAAGCCGGACAGAGTTTAGGTGCATTTCTGGCGGCTGGTGTCACATTAAATCTTAAGGGTAGTGCTAATGATTATGTTGGGAAAGGATTATCCGGGGGAAAGATTATCATCTCAACTCCTGACGGTCTGGATTATAGATCGGAGAAGAATATCATTACAGGAAATGTAAACCTTTTTGGGGCTACAGGAGGAAAGTTTTTTGTAAATGGTATGGCAGGAGAACGATTTGCTGTCAGGAACTCCGGAGCTGTTGCGGTGGTTGAAGGGGTTGGAGATCACGGTTGTGAGTATATGACTGGTGGTGTTGTGGTAATACTCGGTCCGACTGGATTCAACTTTGCAGCTGGTATGAGTGGTGGCATAGCATATGTACTGGATGAGGATCAGCTTTTTGATACACGGTGTAATCTGGATATGGTGGATATTGAACCACTTGTTCTGGAAGAAGACAGGAATCAACTGAAGAGTCTTATTGAAGAACATATTATGTATACGGACAGTGAGCATGCAGCCTGGATAATAAGACACTGGCATGAGATGCTGCCGGCATTTATAAAGGTTATGCCTGTTGATTATAAGAGGGCCCTCGGGAAACAAGCGAAACAGAAGTTCTTATTACATACACAGGGAGTTTAAGATGGGAAAAGAAACTGGTTTTATCGAGTACCCAAGGGCAAAAGTAAAATACGAAAGTATTAAAAAAAGAATTACCCATTATAATGAATTTACAACTGTACTGCCTGAGGAAGAATTAAAAAAACAGGGCGCCAGGTGTATGGATTGTGGAATTCCTTTTTGTCATTCTCTGGGATGCCCTCTGGGTAATCTTATTCCCGAATGGAATGATCTTGTCTATAAAGGCCGATGGAAGGAAGCCTGGGAGAGGCTGGAGCTGACAAGTAGTTTTCCAGAGATTACAGGCAGAATCTGTCCTGCTCCCTGTGAAACCTCCTGTACTCTTTCAATAAATACCTCTCCTGTAACAATTAAGCAGATTGAACTCCAGATTATGGAGAGGGCGTTTAAAGAAGGCTGGGTGAAACCTGAACCTCCTGTATCGGAGAGCGGCAAAAGCGTTGCCATCATAGGCTCAGGACCTGCGGGGCTTACAGCGGCAAAAAAGATGAGGAGAGCAGGTCATAAAGTAAATGTTTTTGAAAAGGCCCCTAAGGCAGGGGGATTAATGCGTTACGGCATACCCGGGTTTAAGCTGGAAAAGAGTATTCTGGACCGTCGAATAGAGATAATGGAACAGGAAGGGATAATTTTTGAAAATGATGTAACCATTGGAGAAGATATTTCGGTCCGTTATCTTAGAAAATCATTTGATGCAATTCTACTAACCATGGGTGCGGGAACTCCCAGAGATCTTCCTGCTGGTGGAAGAGGGCTGGATGGTGTCTATTTTGCTCTGGATTTTCTATCAGGATCAAACAAGTTTAACGAAGGGTCCCTGTCATTTTCTGAAATAATCTCAGCAAAAGGTAAGAATGTATTGGTAGTTGGTGGTGGTGATACAGGGTCGGACTGTGTCGGAACCTCGATCCGTCAGGGCGCGAAGAGTATCCTTCAGTATGAGATTATGCCCAAACCAAGAGAGTGGAAAAACGACTGGAATCCTGAATGGCCGGATTGGCCAAAGATATTAAGGACTTCAAGCTCTCATGAAGAAGGCTGCGAGAGGGAATGGGGGGTATCCACCAGGTACTTTTCTTCCAGAGATGGAATCAATCTAAATGAAGCACACTTTGTAAGGGTTGAATGGATCTATGATGAAAAGAAAAAATCCTACAAAATGAGGGAAATCCCTGGTACTGAGTTTTCCCAAAAGATTGACCTGGCATTTATAGCTATGGGCTTTATTCATGTTGAACATGACAGACTGGTAAAAAGTATTGGTGTGGAGCTGGATAACAGAGGGAATATAAAAACTGACGGCAGCTATAGGACCAGTGTTGATGGTGTTTTTGCGGCAGGTGGTGCGGTAATAGGTGACTCACTGGTTGTTAGGGCATTCGCTCATGGCCGGGATGCTGCGGTTGCTGTATCTGATTATCTGAGTTCAGAATAGAACAGAATAGAACGAGTTTTCTGTGTTTATCCTCATAATTGCCTGATTCTAATCTTGCAATCGCGGATTATAGCTGTAATCCAGGAAACTGCAGAGATCAAAAAAAAACTGAAGCACCTTAAAAAAACTGGAAGAGCTCCTCCCGGGGTGAATTATTACTAATTTTGTTGCAGTTTTTTTGGAAAAATACCAATCTCAGTGGTTTTTGCCTTAATTTTGCTTGACTCTAATTTTAACTTTTTCTATTATTAACTGCATATAAATAGAGAAATAATGTATAAATATCTATTTAAACGATTATATGAAATGTGTTAGATTTAGATAAATAACATAAATTTAGTTATCCCGGAGACAATTATGTATGATAGCAAAATAATAAAGGAAGTATATTCAAACTTACCTGAAAAAATAAACTCTATAAAAAAGCAATTCGGACAACCGTTAACTTTGTCAGAAAAAATATTGTTTGCACACGCATCTCATGAAATTTCTCAACTTCCTGTTCGGGGGAAAGATTATTGTATGTTTGAACCGGATAGAATAGCTATGCAGGATGCCACAGCGCAGATGGCGTTATTGCAATTTATAAATTCAGGAAAAGAACATACAGCTGTTCCAACCACCGTTCATTGTGATCATCTTGTGAGGGCGGAATCCGGTGCGGATTCGGATTTGAAAGAAGCAATTAAAGAAAACAGGGAAGTTTATGATTTTTTACAGAATACCTGCAGAAAATTCGAAATCGGATTCTGGCAGCCCGGTTCTGGAATAATTCATCAGATTCTATTTGAAAATTATATTTTTCCGGGGGGATTGATAATAGGTACAGATTCTCACACTATGAACGGCGGTGGATTGGGAATGATATCGATTGGAGTCGGCGGCGCCGATGCAGTTGATGTAATGGCGGGTGAAAGCTGGGAACTAAAAATGCCGGAAATTATCGGTGTGGAACTTGTCGGGGAACTTTCAGGATGGGCATCTGCGAAAGATGTAATTCTTAAACTTGCCGGAATCCTGACAGCTAAAGGCGGTACAAATAAAATAATTGAGTATTTTGGCGCAGGAGCTACTTCAATTTCATGTACAGGGAAAGCCACAATATGCAATATGGGTGCAGAGGTTGGAGCTACTACATCAGTTTTTCCTTATGATAAAAAGATGTCAGATTTTCTGAAAATTACAAACAGAAAAGAAGCTGCAGAAATGGCCGACGAAATTAGTGAATATCTTCGGGCAGATATTGAAGTATTGCAGTCTCCTGAAAAATATTTTAACAGAGTAATTAAAGTAAATTTAGCAGACCTAAAGCCTCATATTAATGGACCTTTTACACCGGATGCAGCCCGGACTATCGGAACATTTGGAAACACTGCAGCAGGTTATCCTGAAAAAGCCTCAGTAGTTCTGGTCGGTTCCTGTACAAATTCCTCTTATGAGGATCTTACTGCTGTTGCTAATATTTTGAAAGAAGCACAGAAAAAAGGTCTTAAACTAAAATCAGAATTTATTGTAACCCCGGGATCTGAAAGTATTAAGGAACTTTGCAGGAAAAATGGAATACTGGAAATTATTGAACAGGCTGGTGGAAAAATCATGGCAAATGCCTGTGGCCCATGTATCGGCCAGTGGAATAGAAATCCTGTAAATGGAAAAAATTCAATTGTTACAACTTTCAACAGAAATTTTGCAAAAAGAAATGACGGGAGTCCCCTTACCCATGCTTTTATCACGTCACCTGAACTTGCAACTGCTATCGCTTTGAGCGGGAAAATAACCTTTAATCCTGAAGTTGATTTTTTACAGAATGATGCCGGTGAAAATGTGAAACTCTCTGCTCCGGGAAAAGATGAATTGCCGGCAACCAGTTTTAATGAAGTTGTGCTAAGCAGTAATGCCGGTGAGAAAGTTGGCGAAATTACAGTTGCAGAGGATTCAAACAGAATTCAGTTATTAAAACCTTTTCCGGAATTTCAGCCGGAAGAATTTGAAGATATGAAATTGCTAGTGAAAGCCAGAGGCAAATGTACTACCGATCATATTTCCATGGCGGGAGTATGGCTGAAGTATCGCGGACATCTTGAAAATATCTCTGATAATCTGCTGCTTGGTGCGGAAAATGCATTTTATACTGAAAAAGGGATGACTAAAAATCATATTACGCAAAACTATGAAAAAATCTCATCAGTCGCCAAACATTATAAAATGAAAAATATCAGCAGTATTATTGTGGCGGAAGAAAATTACGGCGAAGGTTCCTCAAGGGAACATGCTGCGATGGAACCCCGGTTTCTCGGTGTGAAAATGGTACTGGTTAAATCTTTTGCCCGAATTCATGAAACAAATTTAAAAAAGCAGGGCGTTATAGGGGTAACATTTAAAAATAAAGATGATTATGAAAAAATAATGGAGGATGACTCCTTTGGTATTCCGGATATTAAATTGATAAAACCAGGTGCGGATATTGAGCTTGAAATATCACATAGTAACGGCACAAAGGAATCGATATTGGTTAACCACACATATAACATGAAGCAGCTTGAATGGCTGAAGGCGGGAAGTGCCCTTAATGTCATTCGGAATCAAAAGGATGCAGAATGACAACAATAACAATCCCATATATTGAAGGTGATGGAATAGGGAAGGAAATTACAGAGGCCTCGTTAAAAATAATAGATGCTGCAATTTCAAAATATTATAAAGATGAATATAAAATCGAGTGGCTGGAACTGCTTGCAGGCGGGAAAGCATTTCAACAGGTCGGTGAATATCTCCCTCAGTCCACAATTGACAGTATAAAAGAATATTCTATCGGCATTAAAGGTCCTCTCACTACTCCGGTTGGTAAGGGCTTTCGCTCAATAAATGTTACCCTGCGTCAACAGCTTGATTTATACACCTGCCTGCGTCCGGTAAAACATTATAAAGGTGTTCCGTCTCCGGTAAAACATCCTGAAAATGTTAATCTGCATATTTTTCGGGAGAATACAGAAGATATTTACGCGGGAATTGAGTTTATGCGGAAGACCAAAGAAAATGAGAAGCTGAAAAATTTTCTGATAAATGAAATGAATGTTTCTAAAATCCGGTTTCCTGAAACATCCTCTCTTGGAATAAAACCTGTATCGGAAGAAGGCAGCAAGCGACTTATCCGGGCTGCAATTCAATTTGCTATTGATAATAACCTTCCTTCTGTAACTCTTGTGCATAAAGGGAATATTATGAAATACACCGAAGGTGCATTTCGTAACTGGGGTTATGAATTAGCAAAAGAGGAGTTCGGGGATAAAGTTATTTTTGTAAAAGACATTAATTCCGAACGGGAAAGTACAGGGAAAATAGTGATTAAAGATTGTATTGCCGATGCATTTTTACAGAATTTGCTGCTTAAACCTCAGGATTATTCTGTTATTGCAACTACTAATCTAAATGGCGATTACATCAGTGATATGGCTGCTGCTATGGTTGGCGGAATAGGCATGGCTCCGGGGGCAAATATCAATTATGAAACAAATACAGCAATTTTTGAAGCTACACATGGAACTGCTCCGGATATCGCGGGACAGGGGAAAGCTAATCCCGGAAGTCTGCTGTTATCAGCTTCTATGATGCTGGATTATTTGAAATTAAATAAAGCCGCTGATGCTCTGCGCAGTGCTCTGGAAAAAGTCATATGCCAGGGCAAAGTAACCGCCGATTTGTATGCAAATATCGACAATGGAGAACTGTTAAGTACAGCAATGTTTGCAGAGAAGATAATTCAAAATTTATAGATACAGATTAGAACAGGGAGATTGATTAATGAATAAATATACACACAAAGAGGAAAAATATATTCAGGATTTAAGTAAAAAACTAAAGTCCGCCTGTCAGATCAGCAGAAAAATATATTCTCAATATGAAGTAAAAAGGGGTTTGCGTAATGATGATCATACCGGTGTTTTAGTCGGACTTACAAATATCGGTGATGTAGTTGGTTATAAAAAGACAGATACCGGTGTTGAAGCAATAGAAGGGGAACTTTATTATCGGGGTTATGAATTAAAAGAGCTGGTAAATGGATTCAGGGCAGAAAACAGACATGGATTTGATGAAATAGCCTATTTATTATTAACCGGGGAATTACCGGATACTGATAATTTGAATGCATTTTCTGAATTATTGAAAAACAGACGTGAATTACCTGCAAGATATATGAAAAACCTCGTGTCGATTCCTCCCAGTAAAAATATTATGAATATGCTGTCCATGGCGATAATGGGACTTTATCCATTGGATGAAAATGCAGAAGACAGATCAGAAGAAAATATTGCAAAACAGTCGATAAATCTGCTGGCAAAGATTCCTACAATTATTGCTTATGCGTATAATTCTTACCGGCATGCTCATCAGAAACAAACGCTGTCAATCAGGCATCCCCGAAAAGATTTAAGCACAGCAGAGAATTTTCTCTACCTGCTAAAAGGTGATAAATACACTCAGCTTGAAGCTTCATTATTGGATACCTGTCTTTGTGTTCATGCGGAACATGGAGGAGGAAATAATTCAACTTTTACAGTTAGAGTTACAAGTTCTGCCGGGACGGATACTTATGCGTCTATAGCCTCGGGAATTTCATCATTAAAGGGGATCTATCATGGTGGAGCGAATCATAAAGCTATGGAAATGATGACTCATTTAAAAGCCAATATTAAGGATTGGAAAAATAAAAAGGAAATAGCTGAATATCTGGAAAAGATTCTGAAAAAAGAGGTGTATGACGGCTGTGGAAAGTTTTACGGAATAGGCCATGCTGTTTATACAAAGTCTGATCCGCGTACAATTCTGCTAAAAGAAAAAGCTGCTGAACTGGCTGAAGAAAAAGGCAGATTAAAAGAATTTGAGTTTTATCATGAAGTTGAAAATCTGGCTGCTGAAGTGTTTTACAAAGTGAAGGGGCAGGATAAAAAAGTTCTTTGTGCTAATGTGGATTTTTACTCGGGATTGATTTATTCATGTATCGGTATCCCTGCCGAATTATATACGCCGATTTTTGCATTTGGAAGAATGCCAGGATGGTTGTCTCATCGTCTTGAAGAAGTGAATATGTTATCTAAAAGAATTATTCGTCCTGCTTATAAAAATGTAAATCAACGGAGGGATTATATCGGTCTTGAAAACAGAAATTGATTTATCCTGTTTTATTCCGACCGGGATATATTATTAAGCTGAATGAAGATCAACCGATCGTTCGGGCGTTTCTTGTGAAGTCGTTTTTGAAGGCTATTCCTGCGGACATCCAGGATAATTCCGGATTATCGTTCATAGGGGATTCGTCCGGATCATAGCAACCGAGTTTTAAAATCGGCTCTATGGATTGCAATAATCCTTTTACTTCCCTATAATTCCTCCGTTATGGAAAATAAATCAGTACATTGGGCGGATATAACCGCGGAAAAGATTATCCGGGAAAAGGGTGCGAAGGAGCAATATACTTGCGCCTCAGGAATTACCCCTTCAGGAACAATACATATCGGCAACTTCAGGGAGATAATCTCTGTTGAGCTTATTGTCCGGGCTCTCCGGGATCAAGGAAAGAATGTCCGTTTCATCTACTCCTGGGACAATTACGATGTGTTTCGAAAAGTACCAAAGAATATGCCGAAACAGGAAGAGCTTGCGACCTACCTCAGGAAACCGATTATCATGGTTCCAGATCCCTGGGGGAAAGAGGAAAGTTATGCCCGTGCCAATGAACGGGCAGTAGAGGAAGTTCTCCCGATAGTGGGGATCAATCCTGAATATATTTACCAGGCCGATAAGTACAGGGTCTCTGAATATGCTCAGGGGATCCGAACGGCCCTGGAAAAGAGAGAAGTAATTAGATCAATTCTGGACGAGCACCGTACCAGCCCATTAGCAGATGATTGGTGGCCTGTTTCCGTTTTCTGTTCCGCTTGCAATCTGGATGAAACGAAGGTAACAGGCTGGGATGGCGAGTGGAAGGTCACCTATGCCTGTAGTGCCTGCGGTATTGAAGAAACTGTGGATCTCAGGGAATCTGCCGTTGTTAAACTTCCCTGGCGGATCGACTGGCCCATGCGGTGGAAACATGAAGGGGTGGATTTTGAACCAGCGGGGAAGGAACACCACTCCGCCGGCGGTTCTTTTGATACCGCAAAGCAGATTATGGCGGCGGTCTACGGCGGTCAGGCCCCGGTTACTTTTAAGTATGACTTTATCCGGATTAAGGGAGGGGGTGGAAAGATTTCCTCTTCTACCGGCGAAGTTATCAGCCTGAGTCAGGTCCTGGAGATTTATCAACCTGAAATTGTTCGTTATCTCTTTGCCGGGACCAGGCCGAACAGCGAATTTGCCATCTCCTTTGATCTTGATGTACTGAAAATCTATGAAGATTACGATAGAGCAGAACGGGTATACTTCGGCAAAGAAACCATAAGCGCCCGGAGAGCAGATAAAGAGAAGCGGACCTACGAATTCTCGCAGGTACATTCTGTTCCGGAGGAAATCCCTTTTCAGGTCCCTTTGCGTCATCTGACTACCATCCTACAGATCCATTCAGGTGATATCGAAAGGACCCTGAAAGCGTTGGAAGTACCGGAAGAGGACAAAGCGCGAATACGGGTTCGTGCCAATTGCGCATGGGCCTGGCTGCGGAAGTATGCCCCCGAGGATTTCAGGTTTTCATTAAATTTTACCGGAGAAGGGGCTGGCAAACTTGATGATGCTGGTAAGAAAGTTGTAACGCTTCTTATAGAAGAGGTAAATCGGCTTGAAAAGCATGACGAGAAAAGTCTCGCGGAATCACTTTATGATATCGCCGGAAAGGCACAGATCGATCCAAAAGAGCTTTTCAAGCTTGTCTATCAGGTACTTATCGGCAAAGACAAAGGTCCCCGTTTGGCGAGCTTCATTTATACGGTAGGAAAAGAAAAGATAGTATCGATCCTGAACTCGGTAGTATAAACGCTGG
>JAGLYY010000068.1 GCA_023131935.1 Spirochaetales bacterium
TGGAGGGCCCTCAGGGAATTGAAAATTCCCATAGTTGCAGTGGTTGGAGCTTCCGTGGGAGCTCTAAACGCGGCCCTCATTGCCCAGAATGATTATGATCTTGGACTAAAACTCTGGAAAAACATGGATCTGAACCAGATAATTGGCCTGCCTGAGGGTTTTATAAAAGAGGGCAAACTCATCCTTAGCAAAGAATCTCTTGTTAAAGCGCGTAAATTACAATTATCCATCTTTCGGAACCGGGGATTCGATACTACACCCCTGCGGGAACTTATCAGGAAACATCTTGATGAGGATAAAATCCGGAAATCCGGAATTGATCTTGGTGTCGTAACTGTAGACATTAAAGCAATGGGTACCCGGGAATTCTTTCTCTCAGATATAGAAGAGGGATATCTTGGAGACTACCTTCTTGCCAGCGCCACATTCCCCGGTTTTAAACGGCATGAAATTAATGGGCGGAAATACTCTGACGGAGGAATCCTCGACAATGTTCCATTTGGAGTGATAAAAGAACGGGGATACAGAAACATCATCATTCTGGACGTCTCCGGTATCGGGTTAAGTCGGGAACCTGATATCCTTGGGACCCAGACAGTGTATATTAAAAACACTGTGAAAATAGGCAGCACCTTCGATTTTAACCGGGATATTTTAGATAAATTCATGGAACTGGGATATCTCGATACATTACGGACCTTCGGAGCGATTTCCGGAGTGTCCTATTATTTCCATGGAGAGGAAACAATTTTACCAGAACTAAAAAAGATCCTTTTCGGGTTGCCGGATCTGCATAAACTGATATCATCTCTTTCAGGAACCAAAAAAAACACCCTTCCCGCGAATCCGGAAGCAGCAGTGCGGCAGATTCTTCCAAAGGAATTAAAACTTTATAAAGATGTGCTTTTAGCCCTCACCGAATGTGCCGCCCAGAGCATCAATATCGAGACAACCGGACTTTATGATTTTCCCGGTTTCCTTTCCATTATATTTACAGAATACCAGAGGGTTTCAGCAGCTGAAGTCAGGATGCCGGAAAATCATTATACTAAGTTTTTTCTAGAGCTTCCGGAACGAATTCAGGATGTAAGCGGTGGGAAAACGATCTTTGAATATTCACCTCTGGAATATGAAAAAACCCTGGAGATAATCTCCGGGAAAAAGGAAGCTGGAATCCGAAAAAAGATGCTTCACACGTTCTTTCCAACCCTGGTTCCCGGGTTATTATTCTTCGAGGTATTAAAACGGTATTTCCACTGACGTGAGAGAAACATCGGCAGAGCAGACTGAGGTCTTCTCCTTTGTGGGAAATTTCTTTATCTCCTTAATTGTTCATACTGACTCCTCATATTGATGGAGGAGTTCAACAAAGAGTTTCGGTACTTTCGCCATGTTCTCCGGAGTCTCCACATAGGCAATCCGCATCTGGGTTTTTCCCGGATTTGCTTCCCCCTCCCCTACAGAGTAAAAGCCGGCCATCGGAGCCACAAGGAGAGTGACATACTCTCCATCGAAAGAAACCTTACCTTTCTTAGCGCAGTATAAAACAAATTCCCTGGCATCAAATCCCGGTTTCACGACATTCCGCACATCAACAACAGAATAGATTGAGGCATCCGGACTCGATATGATTACTCCAGGCAGCATGGTGTGAAACTCTTTCGTCAACCGGACCAGCATCTCACGGTAATAAGAACGCTGCTTTTCGTACCATTTTTCAAGGTTTTCATGGCTTTCATGTGCAAGAGCTCCAAAGATGTACTGACCAATGACACTGGAACAAAGGTCCGCGGTATTCTCAGCCACCGCTTTTTCATGGAAACCCTCGCTGTCGGTTATCA
>JAGLYY010000069.1 GCA_023131935.1 Spirochaetales bacterium
AGAACCTCCTTTTCTTTTAAAGATGCTTCAATGAACTTCATGTCCCGGTAGGACCGAATAGAAGCAACGATGGTGGTATACAGTTTCTGATCAGTTAATTCTACCTTTTCTTTATAATCATTTATATCCAGATCCCGAATCACCTGCATTTGAGGGGCCCTGCCAGGTTGACCGGTTCTGAGAACAATACGTACAAAGGAATTCAACAGTTCTTTTCGGATGTACTCAACAACCTCAAGACCGGAATTCTCCTTTTCCATAACAACATCAAGCAGAAGAAGGGCAGTGTCGGGATGCTCAGCGATTAACTTTTGAGTTTCCTCACCGGAATAGGCAGAGAGGAATTCAAGACCCTTCCCTTCGAAGGAAAAATCTTCCAGGGCAAGACGGGTGACAGCGTGTACCTCTTCATCATCATCGCTGATAATGACTTTCCACTTTTGTTGTGTCTCCGGGTGCAGTTGTGTTACGTGCAGCTTTTCGAAGCCCATTTATCGCAGAACCTCCATTCATATCTATTGTCCACACATCAGTAAAATCCTTACAAATAAGGATAATCCCATGCTTATGAAAAAGCAAATACAGGGGAAATCAGTAACTTAAAGCATCGATATCCGAAGATCTGCTTCCTTCAACTCTCAGGAAAACCCTGTTTGGCATGCAGGCTGTCCATTCACCCCCTTCATCCAGATGCCCGGCCTTTACACAAAGCTTGTCGGCACAGGGAGAATCTTCTACATGCACAGTTCCATTCTCAATGATTATCACGGTATCTCCAATTGGACCGCTTATGGTAATCCTCCTATCCACCTCGAGGGGATAGTAATATTCCCCTTCTGCTGCCTGAATATGCACCATTGGCTCTCCGGTGTCCCCTTTGAAAGCAGTAAAGGTGAAGAGGAGAATAATAGCCAGAGACAGGAAAATGGCAAAATAATCCAGGATCTTCAAACGGAACATGCTTCACTCTTACTATATCTTCTCAGTCAGGGCAAGAGAGAAGTTTAACGAATTGTCAACAGAACTGTGCCTTCCATTGTCAGAATTAGGATTTTTAGGATTAGCGGATTTTAGGATATTCTCCCTATTTAATCCTATCATCCCTCAATCCTACGAATCCTAATTCAGACAGTTGCGCCGCCTATGCATAATCTTTGTTCTCCCGTTGCCTCTTAATAGCAGTAACTGGAGATAACAGAATATTGATTCAACATTATGATTTTTTTCTCTGGATCTAAATTTTTCAGCAGGAAAAGAAATTGACAACAGGACTGGATCTTTTATCTTCAAAAGAGAGCATGACGAGAGAGTCTTCCTACAGAAGACGTACCTGAATTACCTATAAAACCTACGCTTCCAAAGGTGATACAAAGTCTTCATCAGCGGAACACTGATCGACACCTTCAATGGATGAAGGCAGTTCACATGAATCACATGAGTCATCAAACTACCGATGGCCGGGGTAAAGTAAGAGCCCACGGCTCGGCCCAGTGGGATTAGTGCTCGAGTTAGCCTGGAATGGGGTCACGCCGATGGGACACGATGTTCATTCCTGATAACTTTTCTTGCAGTCGTAACGGTTTCATATCATCTTGTAGCTTAAATCGGTCAAGGCTCTCGGCTCTACCATGGAAGCTCAGCTTATCAATTACCTGAAAATCTCGGGTGTTCAGGTTGGGTACCTTCTAAACTTCCGTAATACTCGTGTAGAATGGAAGCGGTTCGTTCATCAGAGGGAATAAGATGCTCCCTCTTCCCTTCGCTGTATTTTCAAAGAGCACTTAGCGGTGTTTATTCCCTTATTATTTCCAGGCAATTACAACATATCCTCCGGCATTGAACAATATTTATCAGGTAGATGACAGACAAATATTATTGCTCTGATTCCTGATATACTGCTCCGATTAGGCAATCTCATCTATTGGAGTTCTTCATGCTGCGCTCCATACTGTCTATGCTCTTCAAAATCATGTTGTTCCTGCTTCTTTCAAGAAAACAGGCGGTTGCAAGATACGCAATGGTCCTTCTGGAAATGCAGGTCATAAAGAGGTCATTGAATCAGCATAATATCAAGCCGCGTTTTAATGACTTTGACAGATATTTCTATCTTACATGTCTTAAACGACATCCAAAACTGAAGCGGTTTCTCTCTCTGGTCAAACCGGCAACGGTCCTCTATGCCTGGAAGAAACGTCTCAAAAACTTTTGGACACACATTTTTAAAACAAAGAACCGAGGCCGTCCACCGATTTCTGAGGGAATCAAAAAGCTCATCCGGCAGATCAAGATAGACAACTACTCTTGGGGTTACGACAGAATAGTCGGTGCTCTGAAAGCCTTGGATATTGCAGTCGAAAGAGACACTGTTCGGAGGACTATTCAGACAGGTAGAAAAAATGGTGACATAAAGCCTAATGGTTCATGGAAACGGTTTATTGAACTACACTGGAACTCCTTGTTCGCCTGTGATTTCTTTACCGTAGATACCTTCTCTTTCAAGCGTTTCTATGTATTCTTTGTCATGGAACTTAAATCCCGCAAAATCGTTCAGTTCGGTATCACTACAAATCCTGTCATAAGCTTTGTCCGTAATCAGCTTCAAGGCTTCATGTTTAGCCGGGATAATAAAAAGACCCACCTTATCCATGAC
This sequence comes from Spirochaetales bacterium, assembly GCA_023131935.1. Lineage (GTDB taxonomy): Bacteria > Spirochaetota > Spirochaetia > JAGLYY01 > JAGLYY01 > JAGLYY01. Next base: position 2,651 of record JAGLYY010000069.1, read on the forward strand.
AACTCCGGTGAATTGAAATGGTTTGATTATGAATCAGTAGGTATTAAAGGGGTGGCGACTGTGCCATTCTCTCCTGACATGAATGCCTATGTCGAACGCTTTGTCGGCTCCATCCGTCGCGAATTCCTGGACCATGTTATTGTTTTCACTTACAGGCAGCTTCGTCGGCTTGTTAAAGAATATATTCACTATCACAATTTACTAAGACCTCATCAGGGAATCGGAAACAATATTCCCGACGGTACTCTACCTCAAAGCAAAGGGGAAATTGCAAGCAGACCGGTACTTTTTGGAATGTACCGACACTATTACCGTAAGGCTGCTTAAGGGTTGCTTTTCACAGAGTCCTCATTTTCAATTCTACGGGAGTAGTTTGTCCAAGGAACTTTCAAATCGGTAAGATCAATGCTTGTTTAACTGCATTTTCAGCCTGAAGTATCATTTTCCGGTATGAAGCGGCCACTCCTTCTCTGAAATTTCAAAGACAAATGGGTCTATTTCATTATTACCCGAAAATCCATGCCGCTTATGCTTTTTACGACGGCACGCCCCTTAGGCTTACCCCCCGCTATGGTATCCTATTATATCCGAGGGGGGGAACGCTCAAAAGGGGGGTTCGGTTTTGGTTCGCTCCTTGTTTGTCGCCATCCATGGCTCCGCACTCGTCGCTACCAAAAGCCCTCCGCTTGCCGCCTGACAGAAGGGGCTCATAGCTGCTTTCTTTACGGCCAGGGTCGCTTGCTACAGGAGAGGGATTTTATCCGGACCGGCGAGGCTGTGAGGGTGCTGTCCTTCCCTGGGGGTCAGCTGCCCCGCCAAGTATAGTGGCCATCCTCATAGCCCTGGCCTCTTTGGCGGGGCGGGACAGCACCCTATATGCTGCCGGCAGGCTACAGCAAGGCAA
>JAGLYY010000007.1 GCA_023131935.1 Spirochaetales bacterium
TTCCAGGTGTCGATGAAGTGAGGGGATAAAATTCTCATAAAACCGGCCAGGGCGATGAGATCGACATTGGTGGAGAATAGAATTTTCAGGATCTCCTTCTCCGCCTCCACGCTGTCTCTTCCATAGTATGATACATGATATACGGGAATGCTGTATTCCCGGGCAATAACCCGGGCCCCGGCCTCTTTTCGGTCGTGGATCAAGCAGCTTATGGAATGGGGTGTTTTTTTTATTCTTTCAGCTATGGCCCGGAAATTTGTTCCCCGGCCTGAAGCGAGTACCCCAAGTTTAGCCACGTTCCACTTTCCCGATTGTATATATGTTGATGCCTGCTTCTGTTCCCCTGTCTGCTAAATCTTTGGCGTCCTTTTCTTTTAAAACGATGGCGATTCCGATCCCCATGTTGAATACCCGCCGCATCTCCTCTTCCGATACGTTACCCCCCTTCCGGATCTCATCGAAGATCCAGGGGGTTTCCCAGTTCCAGGAGAGGGCGGGCGTCATCCCATCTGGTAGAATCCGGATAATATTGCCGGCAAGTCCCCCCCCGGTGATGTGTGCCGCGCCGAGGATGGATCCCCCTTTGAGCAGGGTTTTCATCTCTTTTACGTAGATCCGGGTAGGAGTTAAGAGTTCCTCCCAGAGCTCCTTCCGTTCTTCGGGGATACACTTTCGGGCAAGGGAAAACCCGTTCGAATGGATTCCCCCGCTCGGCAGGCCGAGGATGAGGTTCCCCGGTGCGATATCCTCTTTTTTGGGAAGCATTTCCTCTTTTTCAACAAGGCCTGTACAAAAGCCCGCAAGATCGATGTCGCCCGGGGCATACATATCAGGCATTTCAGCGGTTTCACCCCCCGAAAGGGTGCATTCTGACTGTTCACAGCCTGTAATAATTCCCTCTATAACTCTTTTCAGTAAATCCTCATCCAGGGTCCCACAGGCGATATAATCGAGAAAAGAAACCGGTTCTGCCCCGCAGACGATGAGGTCATTCACACACATCGCGACCAGGTCGATTCCAATGGTTTCGTACCGGTCCAGTTTCCGGGCTACAAGCAGCTTGGTCCCAACTCCGTCGGTGGTGGAGAGGAGAACAGGTTTCTTGTATTTACTTGTATCAATTTCGATTCCTCCGGCAAATCCGCCGATTTCCCGGGAAACCGCCTTGGATTGGATCCGGGAGATGAACCTGGCGAACCGGTCCCCCTTTTTAATGTCCACTCCGGCCTTTGCATAAGATTTCTCCTCCATCGGTTATTTACCCTCCACTGGAATTGGATAGATGCCGTTGAAACAGGCTGTACAGAAATTCTCCGGGGTACTCACACAGCTGGATAACCCCTTAAGGGGGAGGAACATAACTGAATCCGCGCCAATGAATTGTGCCAGTTCCTCCGGATTCATAGTGTTTGAAATGAGTTCCTCCCGGGTCGGGATGTCGATGCCAAAGAAACAGGGCCATTTCAGCTCCGGGCTGCACAGCCGCAGGTGAATTTCCTTTGCTCCAGCCTCCCGCAGCAATTTGACCAGGATCTTGCTCGTTGTACCCCGCACCAGGGAATCATCAATGAGGATGATCCGTTTTCCTTTAATCGCTTCCTTAACAGGGTTAAGTTTTATTCTGACAGCGAATTCCCGCTGAGCGGTTGTCGGTAGAATGAAAGAACGCCCGATAAAGTGATTTCTTGTGAGTCCCTGTTCCAGGGGGATCCCTGAAGCCTCCGCGAATCCCATTGCGGCTATGTTTCCCGAATCGGGTACGGGAACTACGATGTCCGCTTCAACTGTATCTATCTCTGCCAGAAACGCTCCCATCCGCTTCCGTGCGATATGGACCGATTCGTCATAAACCCGGGAATCGGGACGGGCAAAGTAAATGAGCTCAAAGATGCATTGGCTTATAGACTGTTTTGGGGCGAAACGACGGCTTGTTATCCCCTGCTTGTTGATTTGAATGATTTCTCCCGGTTCAACTGAGCGATAATCTTTTATCTGCAGGATATCCAGGGCGCAGGTTTCAGACGCGAAGGCCACAAGCCCCTCCTTCTTTCCCATGAAGAGAGGGCGGAATCCCCAGGGATCCCGGATGGCCAGGAGACTGTCATCATGGATCATGACAAGGCTGAAAGCCCCTTCAAGTTGAAGAAGTGTCTCATCCAGGGCTTCATTAAAATCTTCCTTTCGTGATCGGGCAATAAGATGAAGGATGAGCTCGGTATCAGTGGTGCTCTGAAAGATTGACCCATCTTCGAAAAGGGATTCCTTGATTTTTTGTGAATTGGAAATAGTACCATTGTGGGCAAGGGCAACTTCCCCTTTATTGCAGGAAATCACAATTGGCTGGACGTTTTCCAGTCTGTTACCACCGTGGGTTGAATACCGGACATGGCCGATTCCGCAATGGGCGGAGTGTTCTTCTCCCAGGTAATGGGAAAGGACAGTGGAAACCATTCCAAGGTCCTTGTAGGTGACGAGCTTTTCCGGCTTTCGGTAGGCAATACCCGCGCTTTCCTGTCCCCGATGCTGAAGGGAAAAAAGGCTGTAAAATAATTGAGCTGGAATATTAGATACTTCCCGGGTATGTATGCCTACGACACCGCAGTGGTGCTGTATTGAATCGTTATTAGTCTCCACGTGGAACGCTATCATTACCAACCCCTCAGAGTCAACACAGTGGGTAAAGCAAAGGGATGTTGTTATGCAGACTCAATGTGAGACAGAATGTCCCGGAACACTTCCTGGTATTCTTTTTTTGTTTTGCAATGAACAATCCGGTTCCTGAAAGCGGCTGCTCCGTGGATCCCCTTTGTGTAGGAGCTCAGGTGCTTCCTCATTTCTTTGCAGGCAAGAAGTTCTCCACGGTATTTAATGCTCCGCTCCAGATGGAGTAGTGCTGTTTCTATCCGTGTTGAATGGGGGATGGGGGATGGAAGGACCCCTGATTCAAGGAGGTCACGGGTCTGACTAAAGATGAAAGGATTACCGATCGCCCCCCTGGCAAAGAGCAATCCGTCACAGTTTGTCTCTTCCAACATCCTTTTTCCATCTTCCGGAGTTAAAAGATCTCCGGAACCGATAATCGGAACCTGAAAGAGTTCCTTAAGTTCCCTGATCTGTGTCCATTCAGCGGTCCCCGAGTACCCTTGTGTACGGGTTCTGGCATGGAGGGTAACCATGGCAGCCCCCGAATCGATGGCCGCTGCTGCCGCTTCACGATAGGTAAGATCGCGGGCATCCCAGCCTGAGCGAATTTTCACGCTTACCGGGATATGGTCGGGAAGCTCCCTCCGGATAGCCCGGACAATCCCGCCGATTTTTTTAGGGTCTTTCATTAAGGCGGACCCTGCACCAGCTTTGATGATCTTCGGAACAGGACAACCACAGTTCAGATCGATGAGGGAAGGGTTAAAGGGAAGAATATGGGACATCGCCTTTGCGGCGGATTCGGGGGTACCGGAGAAGACTTGTACCGCGAGATGCTTTTCCCCTTCCAGCGGTTCCAGGAGGTGCAGGGTTTTCCTGCTGCCACGTATGAGGGCTTCGCAGGAAACCATTTCGGTAAACGCGATTGAAGCTCCCTGCTCGAGGTTCATCTGCCTGAAAGCCTGGTCCGAAAACCCCGCTAAAGGGGCGGAAAAAAGGTTGCCGGGGATGGTGAGTCCGGGAAGCTGTATGGAGTGGTAGAGGTTTTTTTTATTCCTCAATACCAAAGAACCTGAGGCTGTTTTCGTAAAGGGCTTCCGCTATCTTTTCAACCGGTTCTTCCCGCAGTTCCGCAATGAATTCGCAGGTTGAATGAAGAAAGGAGGGCTTATTACGCTTTCCCCGGTATGCCGCGGGCACCATAAAAGGCGCTTCAGACTCAATAAGTATCCTGTCGAGGGGCATGTTCCTCGCGGTTTCATGGAGATTCCGGGCATTTCTATAGGTTACATTTCCCGCAAAGGAGATGTAAACGTTCAGTTCAAGAACATTCTGGGCGTATTCCCAATCTTCAGAGTAACAATGAAGGATCCCCCCCCTTGTAGGCAGTTTTTCCCTCAAAATATCGAAAATATCGGTGCCGGCTTCTCTGTTATGGATAATAACGGGAAATTTGAGCCGTTCAGCTAGTTCCATCTGCCGGATGAATAGTTCGATCTGAGAGTCTTTGTCGCCGAATTTCCGATAATAGTCGAGACCAATCTCTCCAATAGCGACGATACGGTCCAATTTGACCCCTTCTTCGATTCTCAGGGCCCAATCTTTACCTGGATGCGAAACTTCTGAGGGAGAAACGCCGATACTATGATATATATGGGTAGCAGTTTCCAGGTTTTCATAGACCTGAAAAAAATCGTTCAGATTATTGCATATGCTGATGATGTGCAGCACATGCGCCTGTTTTGCTTCTTGAGCAATAATCAACTGTTCAATGGGGTCCTCATGAATAAGACCAATGTGTGCATGAGTATCAAAATACTGCATATGACTTCCGTTACTTCGATAGATTTTTTACCTGTCACAAGGACAGGATGCGTTCTTTCTATATACAAACAAACCATAGCACGAAGTATTTACATGGTCAATAATTATTTGACAAAAGTTATACTGCGTGATATCTTTGCATGTTCACTACCTGATGAGGATGCAGCCGTGAGGAGGGAGGAGTGTCGCCAGCAAATCATTATAAAAAAGTAGAAAACAAGATCGTAGAAATTGTTCTTCGCAAGTTAAAAGCCCTCTCTCATAGTATAGCAGCTTTTATTAAGAGTTTCATATCACTGGGCCGCCAACGGTTCACTGTCATGTTTATTCCTCATTCTGAGAAAAACATTTTCAATTTTCGCATTTCAATCTTTTCCGTTGTTTTTCTCTCTATGCTTTTTTGCGGCGTATTGGTCGCTTTTTTTACCTTTAGCACCCAGTTTACGGGGATTTCCCGGCTCCTTTCCGAGAAGAGTACAAAGCTTGAGGGTTCCGAGGAAAGTCTCAATATTTTTCTGGACCGGATTGCCGATCTCAAGAAAAAAGCCCGGATTTTTGAATCTGCACTGAGTAAGACCACCCGTTCACTCGATTTGAAGGATGACCCTCAAGGAGCGGCCTCCGTTGCGGATGGTGATCTTTCTACTTTCTTCGGGGTTGAAGAACATGAGGAGGGGGTTCTTCCGGAGATAGGCGATCTCGAGAGCATCTCTGTTTTTCTTTCGGAATCGGTAAGAGATCTTGAGAAAATAGCCTCCCTTATAAAATCTCATGGTGATCTTCTTATTGAGATGCCTACTCTCTGGCCGGTCGAAGGGGGCGTCGGGTATATAACGAATCCATGGGGTCCCGCAGTCCACCCATTTACCAACAAATGGTATATGCATAAAGGGATCGATATTGCCAAGGGATATGGATTTAACATCCTTGCTGCCGCCGATGGAAAGGTTGTTGAAGCATCAAATGACAGAGGCGGGTTCGGTAATTATATTATCATCATGCATAATTTCGGTTTTTATACGAAATATGCCCATCTTGGAAATATGTACGTAAGCGAAGGTGACACAGTAATTCAAGGTCAACGTATAGGCACTATGGGCAGTAGTGGATTATCGACAGGCCCCCACCTTCATTACGAGATTCGTATTGGCTCTCAGGTCGTTGATCCCGCCCGTTTCCTTAACGTACAAAAAGGCTTGGAATAGCCTCTTTATTAAGGCCCCTGCTATGAGTGATCATTTAATTGCCGATGGATCATTTATCAACTCTATAGTTGGTGATGGCACACGATTTAAAGGCGAGCTGAAGCTTAACGGATTACTTCGTATTGACGGAGATTTCTTAGGGACAATAAAAACCCCCGACAAAGTACTTATCGGTAAAGGCGGCAGGGCTGAATGCACGATTGAGGCAGGCACTGTTGTAATCGGCGGGATTCTAAAAGGCAATATTATTGCTACCGAAAAGGTAATTATCCTCTCTACGGGGATTCTGCTCGGGAATGTCTCAGCCCCCAGGCTTATTGTGGAAGAGGGTGTAATCCTCGATGGTTCCTGTACTATCAGCAATGAACAGGATAAAAAAGAGAGTGCCGCTTTCGGTAAAGGCGGGAACAATTCTTTTAACCCATTTCGGTCCAGGGGAAAAAACTCTGCGGATCGCGGCAGATGGACCGGATAAACCCGTTTACCGGTGGATCCCCCCTTTCCCGGTCAGGAAAGGAGAAAAAACGGGTAAAGAAACAGAAACCTGCAAAAAAAACATTTACTTCCATCCTTTCTTCCCGGGAGGAGAAGATAGGACAGGTAGACGGAGTAATAGATACAGAGCAGCATCCTCTTGAAGAACTGCTCGATGAGGTCCATGAAGCAGGGGAGCGGTTAAAAGAAAATCCCACGTTGGAATTTATCCGGGATTACCGGAAGGCGGTAAAAGGATTTCTTCAGGCAGTAGTAGCCTTAAGCATTGAAGTGGAAGAACATATTTCAGGGGTAAATATCCTTAAGAGGAAACGCCTTACTCTCATAAAAATTGTCGATGAAAAGCTGGAGCGCCTTGCAGTTGGGGTGCTTCAGAACCAGAAAGAACAGCTGGATATTTTGAGCCGTCTTGATGAGATCTACGGTCTCCTGGTTGATCTGATGCGATAGACGGAATCAAGGAGCAGACGATATGAATGAGATAGAATCCAGAGAGGAGGAGTCCCTCTCTTCCTTGGAAGAACATATTAATCTTGAAAAAATCGAAGATCATCGAATATATTTCCTGACAAGGGTATTAAATTCTAGTGAGCGGTATCTCTGTCATTACGAGGGAAAAGAACCCTTAAAACGGGGAACCCGGGTTGTTGTACCAAGCCGGTATGGAAAGGACCTTGCTGAGATCCTCGGTCCTGTCTCGAAGAATCAAATCCATGAGGATAAGGAAATACACCCCATTACCAGGATAGCCTCTGAGGGGGATTTGAATCGGTACAATGAGAATAAAGAGCGCGAAAAAGAGGCAATGCGGATCTGCAAGGAAAAAATCCTGGCCCATAAGCTGGAAATGAAGCTTGTCGCTACTCACTATCTGCTTGATGAATCGAAGGTTCTCTTCTTTTTTACCGCGGAATCCCGGGTCGACTTTCGGGAGTTGGTTCGGGACCTTGTTTCAGTATTCAGGATGCGGATTGAACTCAGGCAGATCGGAGTCAGAGATGAGTCCAGGGTGCTTGGAGGTCTCGCGGTATGTGGGCGGCCCTATTGTTGTCATGACCTTACCGATAAATTAAAACCTGTCTCTATAAAGATGGCTAAGGAACAGAATCTCTCCCTTAACTCAATGAAAATTTCAGGCCCCTGCGGCAGGCTTCTCTGCTGTCTCTCCTACGAATACGATTTTTATCGTGAAGAGAAACGCAAATATCCTCAACCCGGAAGCCGGATAGAATATGACGGTGCCACCTTCAGAATTCAAGAGGTGAACATCCTTTCGAAAATCTTGAGGATGAGCGGCTCTGATGGCAGGGTACTGGAACTCCCGTTATCCAATTTTTATTTCGATGAGAAGAAAAAATTCTGGCAGTTTATCGGGACCGATGAAGAAGGGTGATGGTTAATCTCCGGAAACTATTGACAGGAAAGGAATTATCTGTTATTTTTCCCCCCTCGAAACAGTATAGATACTAGTGGAGGTATGTGAAAATTGCCTAACAATAAATCTCAGGAAAAACGTCAGAGACAGAATGAGAAAATCAGGGTACGGAACCGTTCAGCCAGAAGCCGGGTTAGGTCCGTTAATAAGAAATTCCTTGAGGCGGTTAAGGGAGTGGAGAAAGAAACCGCCCGGAATCGTTTTAAGGAATTCGTGAAACTGATCGATACCGCGGCCGGGAAAGGGATATATAACAGTAACACTGTTGCAAGGAAAAAATCCCGGATGCATAAGCTTCTCAACTCTCTGGAAGGATAATTTAATCCTAACTTTGCTATCCGTGACAGGAGATAAGAACAGATTTGGAGAGAAGTAAACTTACCAAAGCGGAAATTATCGAGAATATCCACGAAAAGCTTGATGTCAATCGAACAGACATCCATAAAGTCCTAGACGAACTGTTTGAGCAGCTTAAAGATGGCCTTCAGGAGGACCGGGTGGTGGAACTCCGGGGTTTCGGGACCTTCGAAATCCGAGCGAGGAAAGGAAGGAAACGGGCAAGGAATCCAAGAACCGGTGAAATTGTGCCGGTCAATCCCCATGGAGTAGCAGTCTTTCGGCCTGGTAAAGAGCTTAAACAGCTTGCCTGGCTTCTCAGGAAGTAACGGTGAAAGTCCCTTTAAAGCAGGTTCGTAAACAGGCTGTTGAGAACGGTGTGACAGGCCAAAAAGCACCAATCTCTGTGCTGATGGAGATTGGACTGCTCATTTTATCCGCACTCCTCTTTTCTCTGTCATTTCCAAGTTTTATTTCCGACTGGGGGTGGTTTCCGCTCGCGTTTATTGCCATCGTTCCGGTGTTCATCGTTATTCACCGGGCCGGATGGGTACGGATCTTCTTCTACGGTGCATTTTTTGGCTTTCTTTCTTACGCTATCTTCAACTATTGGGAGACGAATTTTCACCCTCTCGCTATATTCTTCATTCCTGTGGTGTATATGGCCTACTTCATTCTTCTTTTTCCCCTGCTAAAAGCAGCGGACACTCTTTTCCCAAAGGTTGGCTGGATCTTACAATCTCTGATCTGGATCGGGTATGAATACCTTAAAACCGCAGGATTTCTGGGATATCCCTATGGTATAATTGGCTATACCCAATATCCCTTCATTCCACTCATTCAAATAGCGGAAATCACCGGGGTCCTGGGAGTTTCTCTCCTCGTAATACTTCCCTCAGCTTTTCTGGGGAGGGGTTTGAAAGATGGCTTTCCGGGATTAAAGACTTTTTTCAGGGAACAGCGGTTCCTGGTAATCAGCTACAGTGTTTTGTTCACCCTGACTTTGATTTTCGGCATTCTTGAACCGAAGGATTACAGCGAGGCGCCGAAGTGGCGGGTCGCGATGGTCCAGCACAATGCGGATACCTGGAAGGGGGGATTCGCGGCTTATGAGAGAAACTTCGAAACTCTTACCCGCCTTAGCGGGCAGGCTTTGGAGGAGGACCCGGATATCGTTTTCTGGTCTGAAACAGCCTTCGTTCCCGGAGTAGATTGGCACACCAGATACCGTACCGATCTTCAGCGGTATGAACTTGTCAAACGGTTCAGGGATTTTATGGCTATCCAGGATATCCCCTACGTTACCGGAAACAGCGACGGACAGTTAAAAAACCCCGGACTTCCTCCGGTTCTGGCTGATGGCACATATAACTGGGAACACTACAACGCGGTATTGCTGTATGATGGTGAGCTTATGGAGATTTACCGTAAAACAAAACTCGTTCCTTTTACCGAGCATTTTCCTTATGAGAAGCAGTTTCCCCGGTTTTACCGGTTTCTGAAAGAGAATGATTTTCGCTGGTGGGGCAACGGGGAGGAATATACCGTATTTGATGCCCGGGGAATCCGGTTCTCTACCCCTATCTGTTATGAAGATGTCTTTGGAAACATTGTTCGGGAATTCACCCTTGGTGGTGCTGAAGTTATCGTCAATTTAACCAACGATTCCTGGTCCCGCTCGGTCGTCGCGGAAATACAGCATGGAACCATGGTGGTTTTCCGGGCTATCGAAAATCGCAGGACCGTTGTCCGAAGTACAAACTCGGGGTTGACCTGTACCATTGAACCCAGCGGCCGTATTACCAGTTACCTTGAACCCTTTACCGAAGGATATCTTGTTCAGGAAGTTCCGGTATATACCGGTGAAACGACCCTCTACACCCGTTGGGGGGACTGGTTTGCCTTTGCTTCCATGGTGACAGCATTTTTCTGGCTGCTGACAGGCCTGATACTCCGGGGCATCAGGACCCGCCCCGGGCCGGAGGGAAGGGTGGAAATCAATTGACAGAGAGCGGTAAGTGTTGCAAGATAATGTGAGGCAGGGTGAATACCAATGGACGAACAGAAAACACGTATACTTATAGTTGACGATGAACCCATTAATCTCGATTTTTTTGATGTTATGCTTTCAAAACTTGGTTTTCAAGTCTATAGAGCTGAAGATGGGGAAGAAGCCCTTCAGAAAGTTAAGGAATGCGATCCTGATCTCGTTATTCTAGACAATATTATGCCTAAACTTTCAGGCTGGAAGGTAACCCGAATTCTCAAGAACGATGTTGAGTATCAGGATTACCGGGATGTTCCCATTATTATGTTTTCAGCAATGGACGACGTAAGAGACAAGATTGAAGGATTTGAACTCGGTATCGAAGATTACATCATTAAACCCTTTAATTTTTCTGAGGTCCTCGCAAGGATACGCGCGGTGCTTCGCAGCAGACAGCTTGCAAAGCAGGTTGTGCAGAAAGAGCGGAGGCTTACTCTTATTGAATCTCTCAACAAATCTCTGATTTACTTTACCCGGCACTTGAAGGAACCGGTGGATGAGCTGCAGAAATTGGTAAAGGGAGTGGATCACTCAAACACCGATGAGGTAAAACGGATCATGGAGCTCGTTGAGAAGGAAACAGGGAATGTACTTGCCACTCTTGCCGGTCTTGAGGAAGAGATAGTGGAACTCGAACAGGAAGATGCAACTTTGCAGGATGCCCATCACCTTCTTAGAGAATTAGAAGATAAATTTCAAAAACACTTCAGCAGCCTGAAGAATAATGACAGGGAAGTGGACAGGGTAGAAGGATGATTTCGGAAGAGAAGAAACAGGTCCTTGAACTTTTTGCGGAAGGCAGAAAAAAATATAAGCTGATGAAATTCGCCGACGCCAAGGATTATTTTGTAAAAGCTCTCAAAATTGATCCCGACGACGGTCCTTCCAAAGTGTACTTTGCACGGTGTAAGCACTATGTCGAAAATCCTCCCTCCGAAGATTGGGATGGGGTTTTCGTAATGCAAACGAAATAAATCCTGTATGAAGGGGAAGGCTCTTAAACAGCTTCGATTTTCTCTGTAAGGATTGACAGAAAAATGGCCAAATCAACTATCACTGAAAAAATTAATACAACCCTCGGAAAATGCACCATTTTTAGTGGAACGATGCGGTTTACAAAGTCCTTGAAAATCGATGGGTCTTTTGAAGGCGATATTCTTTCGGAAAGCGGGTTTCTCTTCATTGATGAAAGTGCTGTCGTGAAAGCTGATGTGAAGGCCCGCTCTATCGTTATTGGTGGAACCGTAGAGGGAAACGTTATCGCTACGGAAAAACTGGAACTGCTTCCCACCGGCAAGGTCCTCGGAAATATTCGGACCTCCAGCCTGCGAATTGCCGATGGAGTATCCTTTGCCGGCAATTGTGAAATGATCAAAAATCCCGAGCAGGTGGATATTTTCTCTGCTCCTTTAAGCAAGATTAAGAAGATCATTCAAAGTGTCTGACGAAAAGACAGCTGTAATACTTCTCATCGGTACTGAACTTACGGAAGGGAAGGTGCAGGACCGGCATGGCCGGTTTCTGGCTGGGGAACTTACCGCGCTTGGGGTGCTGGTCAATGAAATGAGGATCATCCCCGACTCAGGGACGGTAAAGGAGATAATCCATGGGTATCATGGACAGGTTGATCTTATCCTGATTACCGGCGGATTAGGGCCGACAGCAGATGATATAACCCGGGAAATGGTTGCCGGGGCGCTGATGCTGGATCTCGAGTATCAGGAAGAGGTCTGGGAGGATCTTCTCAGGCGGTATCCCGGGGGGCTGTCGGAATCTAACCGTGTACAGGCATATATCCCAAAGGGATTTACCCTCCTGCCAAACCGGTTCGGAACTGCCCCTGGCTTTGCGGGGGGAGATCATCCCCTGATAGTGGCCCTACCAGGTCCCCCATCGGAACTTCACGGGGTTTTTCAGGAAGAGGCTTTTCCTCTTCTAAAAAGAAAGTTCTTTGGACCTGTGGAAAATACCCTGGTATGTACCTCTCTTGTCTATCCGGAAGCCAGAATTGAAGAGGTATTGCAATCGATTGCATCAGGGAAGGTAACCTGGGGCACCAGGGCCGAACCCTTCAGGATCGTTATCACCCTCAGGGGAGGGTCCCAAAAAGAGCGGATGGACACATTCCGGCGACTGGAAGAGATACTGGGGCCAATTTTTCTCCGGGAGGGGGAGTTTGATCCTGTTAAGCACCTCGTTGAGGTGCTTAAGGCTAAAGACCTTACCATTGTTACGGTTGAGAGCTGCACGGGGGGGTATTTTGGTAAGGTGCTAACCGATATTCCCGGGGCTTCAGAGATTTTTTGGGGCGGGATTATCTGTTACTCCAGGCAGTCTAAAATGAAGGTCCTCGGTGTGTCCCGGGAAACCCTTGAGATTGCTGGTCCGGTCTCCTGTGAAACTGCTCTCGAAATGAGCAGGGGGGGGCTTGCCCTGTCCGAAGCGGACCTTTCTCTTGGAATTACCGGAATTGCCGGGCCGTCGGGAGGTGCAAAAGAACTTCCTGTTGGTACCGTGTGGATAGCGGCAGTATCTGCAGGTGGCGGATCTGTTACCAGGAAGCTAAATCTAGGGAGTACCCGTCAGGGGGTAAGAAAACGGGCTGTTGTAGCCGGGATTCTACTAATTGAGGAGTTAATCCGTGATGAACGTCTTGACAATTGTGGATATTAAAGCATATAGTTAGCTATATCCCATGAAATTCCGTCCAGACGTTTAATTATGAGTCACTTCAAATATGATACAAATCGATGAATGGAGTTCTTATGAATAAAATCTCTTTATGGTACGTTCCATCCGATGGAAGTGGGAGCGAACTCTCATCGACAAATTCAAAGAAAGAAAAAATACAGAATACTGTTCCAAAACTGGAGAACGATGTGAAGGCTGAGAAGGAAATCGAAGAAAAAACCAACGGCAATGGAACCACTGTCAGTGTTATCGCCAAGAGGAAACCCCGGAGAAAGAAGGTACGGGTCGAGCTTATTAAAGAATCTTCCGCGATAGAACCGGACAACGTACAGCAGGAAGCTCCTGGAAAGGTGGAAACGACAAAAAGTACGATTCCGCCTCCCGGTAAAAAAAATTGGACTAATGGAAATGGGGATAACTTGAACCCTATCATTCAAGCCAATGGCGGTATCCCCTCCTCCGCGAAAGGGGAGAAACTGTCAATAAATGAACTTACCCGGATGAACCTTACCGATCTCAGAGAGCTCGCGAAAAATCTCGGTATCAGCAATGAGAATCTCATTACTCTCAGGAAGCAGGAATTAATCTTTTCCATCCTCAAGGCCCATACCGCTATTGGTGGGGTAATATATGCCTATGGCTCGCTGGAGATTCTGCCTGATGGTTATGGATTCTTAAGGTCGCCTCAGAATTCATACCTGCCCGGCACTGATGATATCTACATTTCCCCCTCTCAGATCAGGTTATTTAACCTCCAGACCGGAGATACCGTTGCCGGACAGATCAGGCCTCCCAGGGAAGGCGAACGATTTTTTGCCATGCTTCGGGTCGAGTCGGTGAACTTTGACGATCCCTCTGTTGCCCAGACGAGGATCCCCTTTGATAACTTGACCCCCCTCTATCCAGAGGAGCGGTTGGACATGGAGACAGAAAACAGCGAACCCGCAACGAGGATGATCAACCTCTTTTCTCCAATTGGTAAAGGGCAGCGTGGTCTAATCGTTTCTCCGCCCCGTACCGGGAAAACGATTCTTCTCCAGCAGATTGCCAACTCAATTACTACTAACCATCCCGAGGTATTCCTCATCGTTTTACTTATTGATGAGCGTCCCGAAGAGGTTACCGACATGAGGCGAAACGTCCAGGGCGAGGTTATTGCCTCTACATTCGATGAACAGGCCTCCCGGCATGTTCAGGTAGCGGAAATGGTTCTTGAAAAAGCCCGCAGACTTGTTGAGCACAAGAAGGATGTTGTTATTCTCCTGGATTCCATTACCAGGCTTGCCCGGGCTTATAACCAGACAGTCCCAACTTCGGGTAAAATTCTTTCCGGTGGTGTGGATTCAAATGCTCTGCATAAACCGAAAAGGTTTTTCGGAGCTGCACGTAACATTGAACAGGGGGGAAGCCTCACAATCGTCGCTACGGCCCTCATTGAGACGGGAAGCCGGATGGATGAGGTTATCTTCGAAGAGTTCAAGGGGACCGGTAATATGGAGATAATCCTTGACCGGAAGATGGCGGACCGAAGATTATATCCTGCCATTAATATAAAGAAGTCAGGGACACGGAAAGAGGATTTAATCCTTTCTGAAGAGGCACTGGCGAAAATGTGGGTTCTCCGGAAGGTGCTAAGCCCGATGGATGATATTGAAATCACTGAGTTGATTGTTGACAGAATGCTAAAAACCAAGAATAATGAAGCCTTCCTGAGGTCGATGAATACATCGGGTTCGGGAGATTAGGTTATTCATACACGGGGATCAGCCCACCGGGCCGATTTGCCAGGGAGGATATTATGAAGAAGGGAATTCATCCCAAATATGAGATGACAAAAATCACCTGTGCCTGCGGCGCGGTTTATGAAACCCGCTCTACGGCAAAAGATGAGCAGGTGGAAATCTGTGCAAAATGTCATCCCTTTTATACCGGTAAGCAGAAACTTGTTGATACAGCCGGCCGGATCGAACGTTTCAATAAAAAATACGGTATCAAGGAATGATTTAAATTTACAGGGTCGCGACCTGAAAAAAGACAAAAGCCCCCACATCGGGGGCTTTTTTTCATCACATCAGCTTGTCACCTGAATTCCGCATCGCGGTGATATTAAAGGGTTTCCCGATACTATAATCGGGACCTCAACGCAGGGATTTTTACTGCTGCCGCTTTCCCTATCGGGCTTAACGCGGTAAGCAGCGGAATAAGCAGTATTATTTCAATGATATTATCCTGTGAAACCGCGGGAGAAATTTTAATAATCAGCATAACAAGCGCGAAAAGAAGCTGCAGACCCCATACCGCTTCAAGGAAGACACGGCTTCCTTTTGTATTTCTTATATACCTGATCCCGGCAGGAACTGCCAGTAGCGCTATCGGGTTGACCAGCATGATGTTAAAATTTCTGTATGATACAGTATGGTCGGTAAAAGCCATGAGAAAGAAGAGCACTGCTCCTGACAATCCAATAATTATTCCGAAGATGATATTTATTGTTCCGAACAGTTTTGACTGTCTGTTTTTACGAATCTCCCGCAGTCGGAGCAGAATAACCGGAATGAAAAACAGCAGAGAAAAAATAATCGCTTTTAAGTATGCCGG
>JAGLYY010000070.1 GCA_023131935.1 Spirochaetales bacterium
GTTTTATTCAGGTTCTTTATGGAATCAAGAGAGGTCCTTTCGATGTACCTGGTGGCATAGATGGTGGAAAGCATCTCACATACCTTGATTGGGTAACCTGCATACTGAGGGTCCCGCCCGTAGGGGGAGGTAGATGATTTTTGTCCAACCAGGGTGGTTGGGGCCATCTGTCCCCCGGTCATCCCGTAGATCGCGTTGTTGATGAAGATAACGGTAAAGTTTTCCCCTCTGGCGGCCGCGTGAATGATCTCCGCGGTGCCTGAGGAGGCAAGGTCTCCATCTCCCTGGTAGGAGATTATGATGGAATCTTTGTCTGCCCGTCTCAGACCGGTGGCGACTGCCGGAGCACGGCCGTGGGATGCCTGGATATTATCGGTGTTGAAAAACCTATAGGCAAATACAGAACAGCCTACAGGTGAGATAACAATGGCACGGTCGAGAACGTCGAGTTCCTCAAGGACCTCTGCTACCATCCTGTGAACGATTCCATGACCGCAACCGGGACAGTAGGTAAAGGGAACATTAGTCAGACCCTTTGTTCTTTCAAAAATCTTTTCCATTACTTACCCTCCTGAATCTGGGTTTTCACTTTTTCAGCAACTTCCTCGGGGGAAGGAACAATTCCGCCTACCCGATAAATGAGGCCAACGGGTCTTCTACCCTCTACGGCAAGACGGACATCTTCTATCATCTGTCCCCGGGAAAGTTCAACGCTGATAAACCTCTTAGCGGTTTCGCATCGTTTTCTGATGATTTCGGCAGGAAAGGGCCAGAGTGTTATTGGACGGACCATGCCTGCTTTAATGCCCTCTTCCCTGAGTATATTAATGGCGTTCCGGGTTACCCTGGACACGATTCCGTAGGCTACAAGAATAACATCCGCGTCTTCGGTCAGGTATTCTTCGTACCGGACTTCGGTCCGCTCCATTTCATCGTACTTGATGTAGAGCTTCTCGATACGTTCCTGCAGATCCAGAGGGTCAATTTCAAGGCTGTTGATAAGGTGCCCCTCCCGGTTCTTTTTACCGGTGAGGGCCCAGCCTGATTTATCGACCGGTTTACCGGATGGTTCTTTAAACGCGACAGGTTCCATCATCTGTCCGAGGTTGCCATCAGCCAGGATGATAACCGGGTTCCGGTATTTATCAGCCAGATCGAATGCATCAAAGGTAAAGTCTGCCATTTCCTGGACCGATTCCGGAGCAAGAACTATGAGCCGGTAACTCCCATGACCGCCCCCTTTCACTGCCTGGAAATAATCTGCCTGTTCCGGACTGATGTTTCCCAGTCCGGGTCCGCCGCGCTGAATATTAACGAGAACACAGGGAAGTTCCGACCCTGCAAGGTAGGAAATACCCTCCATCATCAGACTGAACCCTGGAGATGATGATGTGGTCATTGCCCGCCTTCCCGTTGCCGCGGCTCCATAAACCATGTTAACCGCAGCTACCTCGGTTTCGGCCTGAATATAGGCTCCCCCCTCGATTTTGGGTAGTTTTCGGGACATGTATTCCGGAATCTCGCTCTGGGGGGTTATGGGATACCCGAAGTATAGGGTAGATCCCGCCCTGATTGCCGCCTCGGCGATTGCTTCATTTCCCTTCATTAATACTTTGTTTGCCATGTGCTCCTCCTTACTTGAAAACCTCGATGGCGACTTCCGGGCAAGTCGTGGCGCATGCCTTACAACCGATACAATTTTCACCCATATAAGTTGCCGGGTGAAATCCCTTTACGTTGAGATGGTTTCCGAATTCTATACATTGTTTCGGACAGATTCTGATACAGAGACCGCAGCCTTTGCACAGATCTTCGTTTACCTCAATCTTTGGCATTATTATACCCCTTCTGTTTTTTTAGTGGATCGTCTTCCCAAGGTTGAATAATATTCTTTGAAAGAAGAAATATATTTTCATCTGAAAGTACCTGTTTCAGTTCCTCGGTATAGTACTCCTCCATAATGGCAAGGAACTTGAATGGGAAATCGGTGATTTCCCGAATCTGTTTATACCCCTTAAGAATAATATCAGGGGTGGTTTCTGTCATGAGATGAGGATTTGCGATCATCCCGGTGTAGGGCAGATGAGACCTCTCTTCGATCTTCTCTGCCATTTCACGGGTCTCCTCGTTAGTTTCGTTGAAAGGACGCAGCGGATTCACCACCAGCCAGTGATGATATTCTCCATTCAGGATCCGGTTTCGATAAGCCGATAAAACCGTTCCGCCGAGGTCGCTTCCCCCAAGATCGATAATCGCCGTTGTCTCTTCATGATCAAAGGCTTCCTGAATCCGGGGGGAGAGCGCGGGTACATCCGCGTGTTCCAACCCCGGTAGACTGGAAATCACCTTGATCCCGAGATTTTCGAGATATTCCTTCCGGTCCCGGGAACGGTGATAGAGATTCACAATATCCAGGTCGACGAGCAGTACATTCTCCCGGCCCTCTTCCCTCAGTTTCAGGGCAAGGTTAACCGCGATCTCTGATTTTCCAGTCCCGAAAGCACCGCTGATTACATATAGCCGTTTTTTATCGATAGTCATGGGGTTCCTCTTCCCCCCGGAGGACCCGGAGGGCCCCGTCCCGGAGTGCTTCCATCTCGTCTTCTCCCGGATAGGTGAGGACTTTAGCGATGAAAGACACTTTCTTCCCGATATTACTCGTCAAATATGTATCGTAAGCCAATCCTCCGGTAAGGACAATCCCATCAACCTTTCCTTCCAGCACGGTGGAAAGGGCGGCGATGAATTTTGCTACCTGGTAGATCAAACCGTCATATACAAGTACAGCCTCTTTGTCCCCTGCCTTTACCCGGTTCTGTACTTCCATACCGTCAGCGGTTCCCAGGTAAGCCTTGAGTCCCCCTTCTCCCTTCAGCATTTTACCAATTTCCTTTTCGGTGTAATCTCCACTGAAGCAGAGTTTTACAAGGGGGCCCGCGGGCAGGTCACCGCTCCGTTCGGGAGAATAGGGGCCATCGCCGTTCAAAGCGTTGTTTACATCGATGACCCTTCCCTTCCGGTGGGCACCAATGGAAATTCCCCCACCCATGTGGGCAACGATGAAATTGCCCTCTTCGTAAGGAATCTTCAGTTCCTTCGCGGCCCTTCGTGCGGATGCTTTCTGGTTCAGAGCGTGGAAGATGGAGATCCTTTTTAGGAGAGGATGGCCGGAAAGACGCGCAACATCCTCCATTTCATCAACAACAACCGGGTCGACGATGAAGGAGGGAATCCCGGTTGTGCCGGCTATATTATAGGCAATAATTGCTCCAAGGTTGGAAGCGTGCTCCCCCCGTTGTGCTTCACGGAGGTCTTTCAGCATGATTTCGTTTACCGCGAACACTCCGCCGGGAATTGGTTTCAGAAGACCTCCTCTCCCTACAACTGCCTTCAGGCTATCGATTGGGATTCCGGCAGCCTTGAGAGTTTTCTCGATGATCTCTACCCGGAAGTTAAACTCGTCGATGATTTTGTCGAATTGCTGAAGATCCGCGTGATTATGGCGAATAGTCTCTTTCAGAATCTCCTTTTCATCGTCAAAAACGGCGATTTTTGTCGAAGTGGAGCCAGGATTGATAACGAGAACTCTAAACATTCTCTCCTCCTACCGTTGGCTTATTACACTGGCTATGGCGATTGAGTGGAACTTGGTTTCGGGAGTATCGGCCCTGGAGGTAAGGATTATTGGAGCTGCTGCTCCCACGATGATTCCCGCGGATTCCATTTCGGTAAAAAAGGCAATTGTTTTATAGATGGCATTCCCTGAGTCGATATCCGATGTCAGGAGGATGTCTGCCTTGCCCGCAACCTCGCTCTTTATCCCTTTATGTTTTGCCGATTCCTCAGAAACCGCATTGTCCAGACCCAGGGGACCGTCGATGAGACAGCCCTTTATCTGTCCCCGTTGCTGCATCTTGGAAAGCATGGCCGCGTCGATGGTGGCCTGCATATCCGGGTTTACCAGCTCGATTGCCGCGACGCAGGCGATTTTTGGACATTCGTTTCCAAGTTTATGAGCGACTTCAACGGCATTTTCGAGAATTAGTTTTTTCTGTTGGATGTCGGGATACATGTTCATTCCGCCGTCTGTGAGGTGGAAGATCCTGTCATACCTATCCACTTTGAAGAAACCGATATGACTTAGAAGGGGTGCTTTCCGTAGGCCCCATTCTTTATTGAGAACTGCTTTGAGGAAGGTTGGAGTTGCTACAAGACCCTTCATGAGCATATTCGCGTCCCCGCCGGACACCTTTTTTACCGCTAGCTCGGCGGCTTCCGAGTCGGTATCGGCGTTGATGATCTCTGCGCCAAGATCGAGATCAAGCTCCTTAAGAAGGGACCTGATTTCTTCTCCCTTTCCAATCAGAATTGGCTGGGCGATCTCTTCCCGTACCGCCCTCTTAAGTGAAAGCAGCACCTCTTTGTCGTGGGCGCAGACGACAGCGACTTTTCGCCTGCCGCCCTCTTTCGCTTGTATGACGAGTTCTTGAAAATTCTTAATCATGTGTGGTACCTCGGCACCATTATATGTTGAAAATAGTGAAACGTGCAACCAAAATGTGAAACAAAAGAGCAATTCTCATTCGTTGCATCTTATTGGAATCCAAGAATTTGACGATTGTATCGCACCGACCATCTCAGTTACTACTATTAAGAGGCAACGGGTGAACGGAGATGATGAATAGGCGGTGCAACTGTCTGAATTAGAATTCGTAGGATTGAGGGATGATAGGATTTTACTGAGATGAAATATCAGGAACTGACACATGCGATCATTGGCTGTGCCATGAAGGTCCATTCATCATTAGGTAATGGCTTTCAGGAAGTAATTTAT
>JAGLYY010000071.1 GCA_023131935.1 Spirochaetales bacterium
ATGGAAATGGAAATATTCTATGATGTGGAAAATATCCTAAAATCCGCTAATCCTAAAAATCCTAATTCTGACAATGGAAGGCACCGTACCGTGACGGTCAGAAATGATTCCCAGCAGGGTGACCACCTGGGTCATCATGAAATAACTGTTTCTGTATATTGCTTCTCTGCACTTTTATAATTAGGATAATGAAAAAGCTTATGGTCGACTTTTTATATGACTATTCATGTATTGGAGAAAGCCGTGATTGTAAAAAATGGAAAAGCCGCACTCTCAGGGGCTGATACCCTTCAGGAAACAGACCTCCGGATTGAGGGTGGTATTATTACAGAAATTGGACAGGACCTTTCAGGTTCAGGAAAGATCGTTGACGCGAAGGGGCTGTGGGTGTTTCCCGGGGGGATCGATCCCCATGTTCATTTCTACGACCCTGGATATACCTACAAGGAGGATTTCTTTCATGGTACCTCCTTCGCGGCTTCCGGAGGAATAACCACCGTCATCGACATGCCCTGCACATCACTTCCTCCTGTTACCAGTGCCCGGAATCTTAAGGAGAAACTTTCGGTCCTAAGGGAGAAAGCGGTAATAGATTTCGGTCTGTACGGAGGTGTCTCCTCTCAGGTTTTCGAATCGGGGTACGAATCCGCTATGGAAGAGCTTTCTGAAGGGGTCCTCGGTTTCAAGTGTTACGCCCTTTCGGGTATGGAATCCTTCGGGAGGGTGAATCATTTTCAGTTTTTACAGATTCTAAAGAAAGGGGCGGACCTTGGGATTCCAGTGCTGCTCCACGCGGAGGACGCAGATTTTGTGGGTTATGCTGCAGAACGTATGATGAGGGAGGGGAATACCCCCCGGCACTATTACCAGAGCCGTCCCGAGATCGCGGAGATCCTCGCGGTAGAGACGGCGATAGAACTTACCGAACAAACCGGCGGGGACTTGCACATTGTTCATATCGGGACTGCCACCGCCGCCTTGAAACTTGAAGGGACAACCCGGGTTACCGGGGAAACATGTCCCCATTATCTTGCTTTTTCCCTTGAGGATTTTGAAGAGCAGGGCCCCCTCTTGAAGGTGGCGCCGGTGATTAAATCCGCTGAAAACAAACAGGGTCTCTGGGAGCTGCTTTCAAAGGGGACCATTGATTTTGTTGCTTCCGATCACGCGCCGGGTACTGAGGAAGAGAAATCAGGCGAAAACATCTGGAAAAATTCCTCAGGAATTGCCGGATGCGGGACGATGTATCCCTATCTGCTTTCTGAAGGGTTTCTTGGCGGAAAACTTTCCTTAAACAGGTTCCTGGAAATTATCAGTGAAAACGCCGCGAAACGATATGGTCTGTTTTCCCGGAAGGGGTCCCTCGCGGCAGGGAAGGACGCGGATTTTGTTCTGATAAATCCTGAAGGGGTCACCACTATCGAAGGGGCCCGGTTCCTCTCCAGGGGGAAGCTCACTCCCTTTGAAGGGCATGTTTTCAACGGAGAAATAACGGGCGCCTGGGTCCGGGGAGAGCAGGTGTTTTCTCATAAAGAGGGGATTCTCACCTCCCCGGGAAGCGGGAAATATTTAACAAGGAGTGTTTAATGGGAGATATTATGCGGCCGGTTCCCTTTCTTGAACTGGTTAACCGGATGGCTGGGGAATACAAAGAAACGGCTGCAATTTTCGGGATTCCGGAATCATACTTTTACCGTAATATGGGGAGTCACCGTCTTAAATTATTTGGTGAAACATGTTCAACCCCTCTTGGTCCCGCGGCAGGACCTCATACGCAGCTGGCCCAGAACCTGATAACCTCCTATCTCTCGGGAGCCAGATTCCTGGAGTTGAAAACGGTACAGATTCTCGACCGGCTCGAGGTTGAAAAACCCTGTATCGACGCGGAGGATGAGGGTTTCAATACCGAATGGTCCTCAGAGTTCACCCTGGAAAAAGCCTTTGATGAATATCTGAAGGGATGGTTTCTTCTCCATCTGATCGGGAAGCTGTTGAACCCCAGCTCTTCAGGTCCGGCAAACGAACGGGATTTCATCTTCAATATGAGTGTTGGATATGACCTTGAAGGGATAAAACATAAGCGGATGGATGATTTTATCAATAACCTGATAAACGCGGAGAAACATCCGCTTTTTCAGCAGTACCGATCTGAGCTGGAAGCTCTCATTCAACAAGGTATCGAAGGGCATCCATCTGTTTTCAAAGACTCCTTAAAAGAGCTTCCACGAGAAATATCCAGGAAGATTTGCTCATCTGTGACCCTTTCAACGATGCACGGATGTCCGCCGGATGAAATTGAATCAATCAGCGCGTATATGCTTACGGAAAAGAACCTCCACACCTATGTAAAGCTCAATCCAACCCTGCTGGGGTATAAAAGAGTCCGTGGGATCCTCGACGGTCTTGGATTCGATTATGTTGCTTTAAAAGAGGAGTCATTTGATCATGATCTTCAGTATCATGACGCGGTCCCGATGCTAGAGCGGCTCTCGAAGATCGCGGCGGATAAAGGACTTGCCTTCGGCGTTAAGTTGACCAACACCCTCGGATCTGTCAACAACCGGGGAGTTTTACCGGGTGAAGAGATGTATATGTCCGGTAGAGCACTTTATCCCCTCTCTATTAATCTTGCCGCCAGGTTGTCCAGGGAATTTCAGGGTACCATGCCGGTGAGTTTCGCAGGGGGAGTAACAGGTTTCAATGTTGAGAAGATTTTTCAAACAGGGATCTCTCCCATCACCATGGCTACCGATCTGCTGAAACCCGGCGGGTATCAACGCCTGTTTCAGATGGCAAAAATCATTGAACAGGCTGATGGGTGGAATAAAGAGCGCATCGACATTGAGGCTCTTGATAAGCTTGCGGAGGAATCCCTCTCTGTAGAATACAGTCAGAAATCCTGGAGGGGGACCGATAAGGTTTCGGTACCAGGCGGTCTGCCGATGACCGATTGTTATATTGCTCCGTGTGTGGCTGCCTGTCCTATTCATCAGGATGTGCCGGAATATATACGGCTTGTCGGGGAGAAAAAATATAACGAAGCCCTTGAGCTCATTTATAATAAAAATGCTCTCCCCGCGATTACCGGACACATCTGTGATCATCAATGTCAATACAGCTGCACCCGCCTTGATTATGAGGGGGCAGTCCGGATCCGGGAGATGAAAAGAATAGCTGTAGAAGAGGGATGGAAACAGTTCAGGGAAAACTGGAAGAAACCGGAGATAACAAGACAGGAACGGGTCGCGGTGGTTGGGGCAGGTCCCGCCGGATTGTCCGCGGCGTTTTTTCTCGCGAGAGAGGGATTTCCGGTAACAGTTCTTGAAAAGCAGGACACCCCCGGCGGGGTTGTTGGTAATGTTGTCCCGAAATTCCGGATCCCCGAAGAGGTAGTGTTCCAGGATATCAGTTTCGTTGAAGCCCATGGGGTAGAGTTGCGGTATGGTGTATCTCCGGGTTTTACTGTCAGTGACCTGAAAAAAGAATACGATTTTGTCTGTCTGGCTCTCGGCGCCGAAGCAGGCAGTAATCTTTCCTATCCCGGGGGTAATGAATCAGTCTATGAAGCCCTCGATTTTCTAAGGGGTTTTAATATTGATCCCTCCCGGTTCGATCTCGGGATGAGTGTCGGAGTTATCGGCGCGGGAAGTACCGCCATGGACTGTGCCCGTGCTGCCCTTCAGTCTCACGGTGTAAAGGATGTATCCATAATTTACCGGAGGTCCGAAGCGCAGATGCCCGCGGAGCCTGAGGAGTTTGAAGACGCTGTGGCTGACGGTGTAAAATTTCTCTATCTTCTCAATCCTGAGGGTTATGAAAAAGAAGGAACTCTCCACTGCCGGGTGATGGAGCTTGGCGAGAAGGATTCAAGCGGCCGGCCCCGTCCGGTACCCACGGATGAGGTAAGGGACCTGAAAATGGATTCTCTTATCACCGCGACAGGCACGGCAGTTGACAGGGATCTGCTCGCCCGGATCGGGCTTCCTCTCGGAGACAGGAAATTGCCCGAGGTGGACCCCGAAACGCTGGAAACCCCGGAAGAGAACGTTTTTATCCTTGGAGATGGAAGGACCGGACCCGCAACCATAGTCAAGGCCATCGCGGAAGGGAAACAGGTTTCCGAGGCTATCTGCAGGAAGGTTGATGCTGATTGGATATCCTCAGATGTAAAACTACCTGGGACAACGGAGGAACAGGTTTCCGAAATCCAGGACAAGAAGGGACTTCAGGTCCCCTCCCGGAGGGATGCCCCGGCAATTGAGATCGAATCTATCGAATTCGCCAGGTGTCTTGAGTGTAACCATGTATGTAATAAGTGTGTGGAAGTCTGTCCAAACCGGGCAAATATAGCGATTCCCGTAAAAGGGAGCGGGCAGTTCAGAGATCCTTTTCAGGTCATACATCTCGACGCGTACTGTAACGAGTGTGGTAACTGCGGGACCTTCTGTCCCTGGGATGGAAAGCCCTATAAGGATAAGTTTACCCTCTTTAGTCTCCAGGAAGATTTCGCGAACAGTGACAATGAGGGTTTTCTCCTCGAAAATGAAACTCTGCATATCCGTTTTGCTGACGAAATCTGGAAGCTAAACCGGGCGGACCTATCCCGGTGGATGGAAAAAGGGGAGGGGTTCCAACGCGCGGGAGAGCTGATGGAAACCATTATGGGCAGCCATCGATACCTGCTTGGACCGGTATTGCGATAGAGCAAGAAGGCTGTAGGTGGATAGGCTGTAGGCTATTAGGTAGGTGGGGGGAAGGCGATAGGCTGTTAGTTAGTAAGGGCACGATGCATCGTGCCCCTTTACCGCCTAACAGCCTGCAGCCTAAGCAATGAATAGTTATAAAAAACTACGTGACAAGAGGATAATGTATGATACGATAGACTCTTCTTATATTATCAAATACAACAGAGTTACTGAGTTTGTAATCAGTGATTTTGCAGGAGGCTTTTTAAATATGATACTCAGATGAAACCTGTAAAAGAGCTTCCTTCCCTCAGGATTAAGGAGGCAAGATGAAAATCATAAAAAATGGGACCCTGCTTCAATTCAATCCTCCCAGGGTTAAGAAGGGGATTGATATCCTCATAGACGGATCTACCATACGCAAAGTTGAGACGGGAATCTCCATAGAAAAGGATTACACAGTTATCGATGCCACCGGCAGGTATGTAATGCCGGGGATCGTTTGCAGTCATAACCACTTCTATTCCGGACTTGCCCGGGGGATTCTCGCGGACATTAAACCATCCCACGACTTCGTCTCTGTTCTGCGAAACCTCTGGTGGCGCCTCGACAAAGCCATAGATGATGAAATTCTCTACTATTCCGGCCTCATCAGCAGTCTGGAGGCGGTCCGGTCCGGGACCACCGCGGTGATCGATCATCACGCGTCCCCTTCGTTGATAACAGGGTCCCTCAATACCTTGCGCCGTACTTTTGAAGAGGTCGGGCTTCGGGGAATCACCTGTTATGAGGTCACCGATCGAAACGGTAAAGAGCAGATGTATGAAGGAATCGAAGAAAACCAGACCTTCGCGCTGGAGCGGGAGCAGGAGCGGCAGCAGGATGGGGAGAATCATCTTGTGGAGGGGATGATCGGCGGCCACGCCCCCTTTACCATCTCAAATGATGGACTTGAAGCTATTTCTGATGTTGTGAGAAAAACAGGAAGGGGGTTTCACTGTCACGTTGCCGAGGACGCCTATGACGGATCCTGGTCCCACCACCGGTACGGTCAGGATACCCTTGAGCGGCTGAAGGATTTCGGTTTGCTGAACGGGAAGGCAATCGTGGTGCATGGGGTCTATCTTACCGATCGGGATATCGAAATTCTTAATGAAACAGATAGTTTCCTCGTGCATAATCCACGGTCCAACATGAATAACAATGTTGGCTACAATAATAATCTCGACAGGATCAAGAACGTGGCACTCGGGACCGACGGTATCGGCAGCGACATGTTCGAAGAGTTGAAATTCGCTTTCTTTAAACACCGGGATTCCGGAGGTCCTCTCTGGCCCGACACCTTCCTCAAATTTCTCGACCAGGGCAATGTACTTCTGGAGAGGAACTTCGGAAGAAAATTCGGCCGAATCGAAGAGGGGTATACGGCAGATCTTGTTATCTGCAATTACCGGAGTCCAACGCCGCTGGTGCGGGAGAATATCCCCGGACATATGGCTTTCGGCATGTCCGGCAGGGATGTGGAGACGGTCATTATAAACGGCAGAATCAAGTTTTTTGAAGGAGCTTTTCCCTTCGAGGTGGAATCAATTTACACGGAAGCCCGGAAAGCTGCCAGCCGGCTCTGGAAGGCAATGGATAATTTGAGATAGGAGCATCTAATGGATAAAGCACGGGATATTTTAAAAAAAGCGAAAGAATACCGCAGGGAGACCGCGGAGCTCCTTTCGGAAATGGTAAAAATTCCCTCATTCTCCGGAAAGGAGGAAGCGGTCTGTAAAAAGATTGTCGAGATGTGTGAAAGCCGGGGATTTGACGAGGTAAGGATCGACGGCCTCGGCAGTGTCGTGGCAAGGATCGGATCCGGGTTAAAAATACTTGCCTTCGACGCTCATATCGACACGGTGGAGGTTGGTGACCCTGACCAATGGGACCTGGACCCCTTTTCCGGATTGATAAAGGATGGCCTTGTTCATGGCCGGGGTACCTCTGATCAGGAGGGAGGGGCCGCTTCCATGATAACCGCTGGTAAAATTCTGAAGGACCTTGGAATCCCTGAAGAGTTTACCATTTATTTCACCTTCACCGTTATGGAGGAGGATTGCGATGGAATGTGCTGGAAGTACCTCATCGAAGAGGAGGGGCTGCGTCCCGATTATTTTGTAAGCACCGAACCCACATCCTGCCGACTTTACCGGGGGCACCGTGGACGGATGGAGATGCTCTGTACCTTTAAAGGGGTATCGAGCCACGGTTCAGCTCCGGAGCGGGGAGAAAGCGCGGCGTATAAAGCCGCACGGGCAGCTCTTGCCATGGAACGGCTTAATGAAGAGCTGGAACCTGATGATGACGGGTTCCTCGGAAAAGGTACCATAGTGGTATCCAGGATCGAAGTATCCGGTCCTTCCCAGTGCGCCGTACCTGATGTTGGAATGTTATACTTAGACCGCAGGCTCACCTGGGGAGAAACCTCGGAGAGTGCTATTAATCAGGTTAAGGAATATATGGGGGATGATGTTGAATCGGTAACCATGCCGCGGTACTCGAAAACAGGATACAGGGGGACCGAATATGGACAGGACCTTTACTTCCCAACCTGGAAGAT
Organism: Spirochaetales bacterium; assembly: GCA_023131935.1. GTDB lineage: Bacteria > Spirochaetota > Spirochaetia > JAGLYY01 > JAGLYY01 > JAGLYY01. The sequence continues at coordinate 7,291 of JAGLYY010000071.1, forward strand.
CCCTGAAGATCACCCCCTGGTACAGGCAGGAGTGAAAGCCAATACATCCCTCTATGGAAAGCCCCCGGTAGTAGACAAATGGACCTTTTCTACCAACGCCGTGGCGGTGTGCGGTGCTCATAATATTTCCACCATCGGGTTTGGCCCCGGAGATGAAGATCAGGCCCATTCCCCAAACGAAGTAACCCGGGTTGACGACCTTGAAATCTGCAGCGCGTTTTACGCCATGCTTCCTTATGTTTTAAAGGAGACCCTGGAGAAGTGATGAATTACTTCTACCGCTGTAGTGAATGCGGAAATGAATATGAGATTACTCCGGACCGGATGCTCTGCGATGAGTGCCGGATCCTCCAGGAACCGGACAAACCCCTCCGGGGTATCCTTGAGGTCCGGTTTCGCCCCGATTCCGAGGGGCAGTATCCCGGCGCGGAAGAGGTGTTCCGGACAAATATGCTGCCTGTAGAACCAAGGTGGTTCCCGAAGATCCCTGTGGGGAATACCCCCCTCTGGGAACCGGAAAGGCTGCGTAGGGATACAGGTTCCCCTAATCTCTACCTGAAAGATGATACCGTCAATCCTACAGGTTCATTCAAGGACCGGGCCTCTTATCTAGTTGCCGCGTTCGCTCGAAGAGAGGGGATTCGGGAAATTATACTCGCCTCTACGGGAAACGCCGGATCTTCCATGGCGGGAGTCGGAGCTGCTGCCGGACTGGATATTATCCTCTTTCTTCCTGAAGCAGCTCCCCCCGCGAAACTGGTGCAGGCGCTGCAGTATGGTGCCCGGGTGATCCGGGTAAAGGGGAATTACGACCTGGCCTACGAGGAATCGATGAAGTGGGAAGCGGAGCATGGGGGTTTAAGCCGGAATACCGCCTATAATCCCCTTACCATTGAAGGTAAGAAAACGGTTAGTTTTGAAATTACAAACCAATTGGGATCAGCACCGGATGCAATCTTCGTGGCAGCAGGGGATGGGGTGATTTTGGGAGGCGTTTACAAGGGATTTGCGGACCTCATAGAGCTTGGTCTCATCAATAAAATGCCGAGGGTTTTTGCCGTGCAAGCCGAAGGGTCCAGCGCGATAGCCCGGGCTTTTAAGAGCGGTTCCTTTGGAACTCCTGTTCCCACCTATAGTATCGCGGACAGCATACAGGTGGATGTCCCTAAAAATGGATATTATGCCCTTTCGTGCCTGAAAAAATACAGGGGTGAATGTGTGATTGTTACCGACGAAGAGATCATCAAAGCTCAGAAAATTCTCTCCTCCGGCAGCGGTTTGTTCGCTGAACCCGCGGGGGCGGCGGCCTACGCGGGATTTCTGAAAGTTCGGGAACAGACGCAAGGGTCCCCCGGAAACAGTAGGCTGAATCCTTCATCAAAGATCGTAATCCTTATTACCGGTTCCGGCCTTAAGGATATCGAAGCCGCGATGAAGGGGATAACCTCATCTGGATAAGAATAAGGGATAGAGATGGAATTGAGGGAAAACGTATGAAGGATATTCAAAAAGCTGTGCCCCGTGTTGATGCCCGGGGAAAAGCAGAGGGGACCACCGCCTACCTCGCTGATTTAAGGATGGAGGGGATGCTTCATGGAAAGTTTTTCCGTTCCACCCGGGCCCGGGCCCGGATAGTTTCAATCCGAAAGCCGGAACTGCCGGCGGGTTATTATATTATCGATAAAGATGATGTCCCTGGAGAAAATGTTGTCGCCATGATTGAAAATGATTGGCCGGCTTTCGTTGACAGGGAGGTGAACTACCTGGGGGAGATAATCTCCCTGGTGGTGGGGCCGGACCGGGAAGAGATAGTTCGGATCCATGATTCTATCGAGGTGGAGTATGAAGAGCTGGAACCGGCTTTTTCTCTGGAAGAAGCATCAGCCCTAAAGGGCGGGCCGATTCATGGTAAGGACAACCTTTTTGCCGATTATTTCATCTCGAAGGGGACCCCCGATGAAGCCTTCCGGAAAGCAGCGAGAATTATTGAAGATACCTGCGATACCGGGCTTCAGGAGCATATTTACATAGAACCTCAAGGGATGCTCGGGTGGTGGGAGGATGACAGGGTGGTCCTGAAAGGGTCCCTGCAGTGCCCCTATTATGTAAAACATGCCGCACAGGAAGTTCTCGGCTGTGATGATGAGGGGATCCGGGTAATTCAATCTACAACCGGCGGGGCTTTTGGCGGAAAAGAGGATTATCCTGAAGTAATTGGGGCCGCTATTGCCGTAGCGGTGAATCGTATTAAGAAGCCGGTTAGAATTGTTTTTGACAGGACCGAGGATATCAGTTTTACCTGCAAGCGGCACCCCTCCCGTATCCGGTTCCGGACAGCTGTTGACGAAAAAGGCGGTATTCTGGGGATGGATATCGATATTCATCTCTCAGGGGGTGCCTATGAAACTTATTCTGACGTCGTACTTCAAAGAACAATGTTTACCGCTACCGGAGTATATGACATCCCCTCATCCCGGGTGCGGGGCAGGGCCTGGGCAACTAACATGGTCCCCTCGGGGGCTTTCCGTGGATTTGGGGCCCCACAGGCGCTTTTTGGAATCGAAACTCATATGAACCACATCGCCCGGGAACTCAAGGTTGATCCCCTGGAGTATAAAAGCAGGTACTTCCTTCAAAAAGGGGCCGCGACTGTTACCAATGGAAGAATATATGAGGATGTATTACTTCCGGAAATGACCCGTCAAATCAGGGAGATGTCCAATTACAAGCGGAAGTATGATGAATACTCAAAATCCTTTGGCCGGGGAATTGGGGTAGCCTTTGCCCTGCACGGCTGCGGTTTTACCGGTGATGGGGAACAGCGTCTCATCAAGGCGGTAGTCCGTCTGGTGAAACGGGAGGATGAGAAAATCGAGATCCTTGTTTCCAATGTAGAGATGGGGCAGGGTCTCCTGACAACCTACAGGAAAATAGTGAGTAAAGTATTAGGGGTGCCTTTGGAAATGATCATCTACGAGAACCCCGATACCGCCAGGGTCCCCGATTCAGGTCCAACCGCGGCGTCCCGCTCTATCATGGTGGTTGGCTATCTCCTGCAGGAGGCCGCGAAAGAACTTAAGCAGCGCTGGGATGATGAATCCTCATTTGAGGTGGAGAAACACTTCAAGATGCCTCCACACACTTCATGGAACCAGGACACTCTTCAGGGAGATGCCTATCCCTCTTACGGCTGGGGAGTTGTGGCGGTTGAAGTGGAGGTAGATCCTGTCACCTTTGAGGTTGAAACGAAGGGGATCTGGGCGGTCCACGATGTCGGGGTACCCATCGATGAGAGGGTGATGGAGGGACAGGTGACCGGTGGCGTGATCCAGGCTTTGGGTTATGGCAGCCTGGAGAAACTGGAATTGAAAGATGGAAGGTTTTATCAGAACACCATGACCGACTACATGATCCCCACTTCTCTGGATTTCCCGAAGGTTGAAGGCTCCTTTGTGGAGAATCCCTACCCCTACGGACCTTTTGGGGCCAAGGGAGGGGGGGAACTGGTTTTTGACAGTGCCGCCCCGGCCTTTTCCGCGGCTGTGGAGCAGGCGATCGGTAAGCCCATTTCGAGGATCCCCGTTATCCCCGAAGATATTATGGAGGTGCTTTCATGAAGGTCCGGTTTTCGTTGAACGGGAAAGAGATTTCGGTGGATGTTGATTCTCTGCGCCGGCTGCTCGATGTTATCCGGGAAGATCTGGGGTTGACCGCGATAAAAGAAGGCTGCGGGGAGGGGGAGTGCGGCGCCTGTTCGGTACTTATCGATGGGAAAATCGTAAACTCATGTCTCGTTCCGATTGCCCAGGTGGGGGGGGCACAGGTCCTCACTCCCGAGGGGCTTAAAGGTACACCCCGGGGGAAATGTATTGTTGACGGATTCACCGAAGCGGGCAGTGTCCAATGCGGATTCTGCACCCCCGGGATGCTGATGGCCGCCGAAGCGATTCTCACTAAAAATCCAAACCCAACGGAAGCGGAGATCCGGGAGGGGCTTTCGGGAAATCTCTGCCGGTGCACGGGATACGATATGATTGTCCGGGGAATCGAAATCGCCGCGGAAAAGGGGGAGGGATTATGGTAGGAAACCGGCGGACTTATCCGGCCCGGGGGGACCGCAGGGTTCATATCACTTATCGGCCCGAAACCCTCCGGGAGGCACTTTCGCTGATGAAAGAGTCGGGAAAGGAAAAGAGGGTTAAACCCTTTGCCGGGGGGACCGACCTGATGGTCCGGCACCGGGGGTGGCATGGGACCACCTCCGGATTTCCTTCTGATATCCTTTTTCTTGATAGAATCGATGAACTGAAGTGCTGCGGCTTTTATGATAAGGAATACCATATAGGGGCGGCATGTACCCTCGCGGAGGTTGAACAGGATGACCGCGCGCCATCAATTTTAAAGGAAGCCATAACATTGATGGCGGCCCCGGCACTCCGAAACCGGGGTACCCTGGCGGGAAATATCTGCAATGCCTCCCCCGCGGGAGATACCCTTCCTCCCCTTTTTATCCTGGATGCCCGTATTACCCTTATCCGGCAGGGAGGAAGCCGGACTATCCCCATCGAAGATTTCATTACCGGACCCGGGGAAACGGTCCTTGGGGATGATGAATTGCTGGCAGAAATTCGTATCCCAATAACGGAGTACACCCATCTGTGCTACCGGAAGGTGGGGACCAGGAAGGCCAATGCCCTTTCAAAGCTCTCTTTCGCCGCTCTTGCCGGTATTGAGGGGGGAGAGATCCGGGATATCCGGATTGCCCTGGGGGCAGTGGCCCCCCGGATTGTCCGGGACCGGGAGATAGAGGCATCCCTCCAGGGAAAGGCTTTTGATGAAATTGATCTTCGGGGGACCCTGGAGGCCTACGGCAAACTTATTTGCCCGATAGATGACCAGAGGTCAACCGCCGCTTACAGGAAACAGGTGGCACTTAACTTAATTGAGAATTTTATCACCCGGGATATACGGGAAGATATTCAAAGCAAAGAATAGAGGTGGAAGAATATGATCGATCTGACAATGGACCCGATACAGCGCGACAAGACCGCGAAACTCTGCGGCGAGAAGGGGATCCTTTTACCAACCTTCAGGGAGATGCGGAATCCCGATCAGGTTCCCGCTTACATAAAGGATGAACTTAAATCAATCGGACTCTGGGATGTCCATTCGAGAAATCTTTATCGGGTAACCTGGGAAAACGAACCTGTCTCCAACGGGGGAGGGTATACCGGTGTTAACTACATGGAAATTCCTTCGGAATTAACAGGAGTAAAAGCCAGGATCATCGCCCTTGTCGGCAAGTGGTTCCCCACCGGTGCGCACAAGGTGGGAGCAAGCTATGGTTGTCTGGCCCCGACTCTGATAGCCGGTCACTTTGACCCTGTAGCAAACAAGGCTGTATGGCCCAGCACCGGAAACTACTGCCGGGGCGGAGCTTACATCTCCCGGCTGCTCGGTTGTGAATCAATCGCGATATTACCGGAGGAGATGTCGAGGGAACGGTTCGACTGGCTTGCCAATATTGCAGGAGAGACCATTGCCACCCCCGGCTGCGAAAGCAACGTGAAGGAGATTTTCGACAAGTGTTGGGAACTTAAAGGTGCCCGGGGAGACTCGGTTTATATCTTTAACCAGTTCGACCAGGAGGGGAACCACCTCTGGCATTATGAGGTAACGGGACCCGCCATGGAGAAAGTGCTCTCGAAAGAGATGAAGGATGGGGATTCCGTCGCGGGAGTATGTCTTTCTTCAGGCTCCGCGGGTACACTGGGAAGCGCCGAGTATATCAAGGAATTGTATCCCTACGCGAAGATAGGGGTATCCGAGGCCCTTCAGTGTCCGACCCTGCTTTCCAACGGATTTGGCGGGCACCGGATCGAGGGGATCGGGGACAAACATGTTCCCTGGATCCACAATGTACGTAACACCGATATGATACTTGCCGTCGATGATGAACACACGATTCGTTTGATCCGGCTCTTCAATGAGCCTGTTGGCAGGAAATTTCTAAAAGATCATGGAGTAGATCCTCAGATTGTGGACAACCTCGATCTTCTGGGAATTTCAGGGGTATGTAACCTCATCACCGCAATAAAATTCGCCAAGTATTATGAGCTTGCCGAAAACGATATCGTGGTTACGGTATTCACCGATTCCATGGAACTTTATGGTTCCCGGCTAAAAGAACTCACTGAAGAGCGCGGTGGCTACACAGAGGTACAGGCTGGAAGAGACTTCGAAATTCTTCAACAACTTACCACCGATAATCTTCTGGAACTTTCCTATACCGACCGAAAGCGGGTCCATAACCTGAAGTACTATACCTGGATCGAGCAACAGGCAAGGGAAATCAAGGACCTCAACGCCCAGTGGTATGACCGGGATTACTGGAAGAGTATACACCGACAGGTGGATAAGATCGATGAACTTATCCTTGAGTTCAATGAGGTTGTAAAGAGGTATTCATAAAATGCTGCTTATCAAAAACTGTTACTATTTATCTTCCTCCCCATCCGGGGAGGGTTTGCGGGGATACGATATCCTGGTAAAGGGGAACAGGATTGAAAAGATCGGCAAGGGCCTGGTGATTCCCGAAGGGGTAAAGGGACGGACCATCGATGCTTCAACCTGTGTTGCTGTTCCCGGATTTGTTAACACCCATCACCATTTTTATCAGACCCTCACCCGGAATCTGCCGGCGGTACAGAACGCTGAACTGTTTGACTGGCTCGTGTACCTCTATGAGATCTGGAAAAATATTGACGACGAGGCGGTCTTTACCTCCTCTCTCCTTGCCATCGGGGAATTATTAAAAACAGGGTGTACAACATCCACCGATCATCATTATCTTTATCCTAAGAGTTTTAGGGGAGATCTTATGGGGCTTCAGTTCGAAGCTGCCCGTACGTTAGGGATCCGGTTCTCCCCCACCAGGGGGTCCATGTCCCGGAGCAAAAAGGATGGGGGTCTTCCCCCCGATTCGGTGGTGCAGACTCCTCAGGAAATTTTGAAAGACAGCGAACGGGTGATCAGGGAATACCACGATCCCGGAGAACTATCCATGGAGCGGGTGCTCCTCGCCCCCTGCAGCCCTTTTTCCGTGACTGGGGAGCTGATGAAGGAGTCTGTCCTCCTCGCAAGGGAATACGGTGTCCGGCTCCATACCCACCTCGCGGAAACCCGGGATGAGGATGATTATTGTCAACAGGCATTTGGTAAACGGCCCCTGGAGTTGATGGCAGAGTACGGATTCATCGGTGAGGATGTATCCTACGCCCATGGGATTCACTTCAACAACGAAGAACTTGAGGTCCTTAAGGAAACAGGGACCCACATTGCCCACTGCCCGTCGTCCAATATGCGTCTTGGTTCCGGAATCTGCAGAGTGAAGGAGATGCTTGCACGGGGAATCAATGTAGGACTGGCGGTTGACGGTTCCGCCTCTAATGATTCCTCCGATTTCCTTGGGGAGATGAGGAATGCCCTGCTGCTTCAGCGGGTTACGAAAGGGGCGGATGCTCTTACCGCGCGGCAAGTGTTCGCGATGGCAAGCGAGAATGGGGCAAAACTCCTTGGGTTTGAGAAGGTCGGCAAGCTCCGTGAGGGATGGGCCGCTGATATCGCCCTCTTTGATATCAACAGCCTTGAATATTGCGGTGCCCTTTCAGATCCACTGGCAGCTCTCATTTTTTCGGGATACAACCACGGAACTGCGTACACCATCGTTAATGGAAAAGTGGTAGTGGATAAGGGCAGACTTGCCGGTATTGATGAAGAAGAACTGACAAGCAGAGCGAACCGGGTTTCCGGGGAATTGCTTAAAAAGAGATGAGTCTGTCCCATATTATCGGGAGTAATCGGGAGGGCCTGAATTTATCTAACATGGAGGGAGTAAATCATTAGGAAGTGCCCCAAAGCTTATGGGTGTGAATCAGAAATGGAAACTGTTATAGCCACTGCGGTTATTACTCGACCAAACCCTTTTCCACGGCGCCCCGT
>JAGLYY010000072.1 GCA_023131935.1 Spirochaetales bacterium
GAATTCTACCGGCCGGAAACAGTGCAAAAAGCGGTCGAATTGAAAAAACGGCATGGCAATGATGCTGTCTATTTTGCCGGCGGGACCCACTTAAATTTTTTATCCGCTGAGTTACCAGCGAAGTACCCATCGGAGTCCTCAGCCCGGAGTGGGGCGAAATATTATATCTCGGTAGAAAGGCTTGGTTTTAAGGATATTAACCCAACAGGGAAGACCCTGGAGATTGGAGCCGCTGTAACCCTGCAGGAATTACTGGACGGTGACGCGGTCCCTGAATCCCTCAAACAGGCAGCCGCTCTGGTATTTCCCCGGCCTGTCCGGAATATGGCGACCATAGGGGGGAATATCGGGGCAAAACGGCTTGATTCCTACCTCATCCCCTGCCTGATTGCTTTATCGGCGGAGGTTGAAACCGCCGGGGAGGGGACCCTCCTGGTAGAGGACTACGTTCTCGGGGAAAAAGATTTTCTCATCACCAGGGTAATCCTTCCGGATCCCAACCGGACCTGCGAAGTGAGAAAGGTCAGTTCATCAGCTAACGCTTTGCCGGTGCTTTCGGTTGCTCTCTCCCTCCGAAATGGGGGAGAAGATTCGGGAAAGCGTACCATCCTCGTTTTAGGCGGGGTGGGGGACCGCCTGTTCCGATTGCCGGAAGTTGAAGAGGGGATAGAAAAGGGGAAATATAGTACCAGGGAAGAGCTTGAGAAGGCGGTAAGCTCCCGGATCAATCCGAAGGGAGATTTTCTCGGATCCGCGGAATACCGGAAGTACATCGCCGGGGTTACCGCCGCCGACTGCCTCGAAGCCTGTTGTCCTGATTATTTTCAATCAGAGGGGGGGCAAGATGAAGGTTAGCTTTATCCTTAATGGGGTGCCGAGAACCGAATATTCAGAACCTGGAGAACGGGTCCAGACCCTTCTGAAGCGATTGGGGATCCATTCGGTAAGAAACAGCGACGATGGGTATGGCTTTGCCGGCTCCGATGTAATCCTGCTGGATGGAAAGATCGTCAATTCGATCCTGATGATTACTCCGCAGCTTGAGGGGCGGGAGGTAAAAACCGTTGAATCCCTCTCCCGTGACGGGAAACTATCACCGGTCCAATCGGCAATGGTTGACGCCGGGGTTGTTCAGTCCGGGTTTAACGCTCCCGCCGCCGCGCTCATGATTACCGATCTCCTGGACAGATCACCTGGTCCCGCAAGAGAGGAGATAATTGATGCCCTTTCCGGCCTCTTCAACCGGGCGACAGGGTATCAGCAATTCTTTACAGCGGTGGAAATCGCGAAGGAGCGGAGGAAGGACCCGAATTATACCACCAGGGTGGCCCCGGATTTCCGGGATGACCTCACGATTGTAGGGAAAGCGAAGCCAAAGGTTGATGGACCGAAGCTTGTATCGGGGAAAAAGGCTTTCGTGGAAGATATGGTGGAGCCGGGAAGTTGTGTACTCAAGATGCTCCGAAGCCCCTATGCCCACGCTTACATCACAAAGATCGATACAGAAGAGGCGGAAAAGGTCCCGGGAGTGGTGACCATCATCACCCACGAAAACTGTCCCGATACCTATTATGGACAGGCCGGCCAGGGATTTCCGGAACCCTCCCCCTATGACCGGAGGATGTTCAACCGGAAGGTCAGGCATGTGGGAGACAGGGTCGCGGCGGTAGTCGCGGAAACCGAAGAGATAGCCGGGAGGGCGCTTGGGAAAATTTTCGTTGAGTATGAAGAGCTTACCCCGGTCCTCTCCATTGAAGAGGCACAAAAACCCGGCGCGCCGGTCCTTCATAACAGCATCATCGAATATGTAGATGGGGCCCCGGATAATCTGGATGAGATGAACCGGAAGGCTGATAAACGGGATGGTAAGGTTGTTTACCAGTTTCCCATCGGGGGTGATCCTCACCGGAACATCGCGGCCGGCGTATCCGGGGGAATCGGGGACATGGAAAAAGGGTTCGCGGAAGCGGATGTTATTATCGAAGAGACTTACCGTTCCGGCATGATTCAGTGTACTCCCCTGGAAACCCATGTTGTATATACCCGGATGGATGGCGACCGGCTAATGATTCACGCTTCAACCCAGGTCCCCTGGCACCTTCGGCGGATCGTCGCCGCTGCCCTCGGTATTCCGGAAAACCGGATACGGGTAATCAAAGAGCGGGTCGGGGGGGGATACGGTTCCAAACAGGACATTCTCTTAGAGGATGTGGCTGCCTATGCCACCTGGAAAACCGGGCGATCGGTATATTTCCGTTTTTCGAGGGAAGATGAGTTTATTGCAAACTCAATCCGCCATCCGATGAAAATCACCGTCAAACTGGGGGCAAAAAAAGACGGGACCTTCACTGCCATCCACATGAACCTGGAGGCAAATACCGGACCCTTCGGAAACCATTGTCTCACCGTTCCGATGAACGGCTGCGGGAAATCTCTACCCCTTTTCCTGTGCGATAATGTTCAATTCGATGTTACCACCTACTACAGCAACATCCCCCCCACCGGCGCCTACCAGGGTTATGGCGCGCCAAAGGGAAACTACGCCATGCAGATGGCGGTTGCGGAGATGGCCTGTGCCCTTGGGATGGACCACCGGGACCTCATCGAGAAAAACCGGGTCCGTGAGGGGGTCTGGCTCGAGATCATGAAGTCCCTCGGCGAGGGAAGGGAAGGGGCCCCGGTAAAGGTAGAAAGCTGCGGTTTAGGACCTGCCCTGGAGCGGGGTGCGGAAATGATCAACTGGGGAAAGAAGGAGGAGAGTGAAGACCCGGACATTCGGATCGGTAAAGGGGTCGCCCTTGTTCAACAGGGTTCCGGATTGCCGGGGCTGGATCATTCGGGGGCCTCGATCAAGATGTTAAACGATGGGACTTTCATGCTGCACTCCGGCGGCGCCGATCTTGGGACCGGCCTAGACACTGTTTCGGTTAAGGTTGCCGCGGAGACTCTTAAAACAGATATGAAAGATATCGCGATCCTTTCAGGGGACACGGATAATACCCCCTTCGATACCGGGGCCTACGCTTCCAGCGGCACCTTCTTTTCCGGCAACGCGGCCCTGCTTGCGGCACGTGACTTGAGGGGCAAACTTCTGAAAGCGGCAGCCGCGATCCT
>JAGLYY010000073.1 GCA_023131935.1 Spirochaetales bacterium
CCAGGATCAAACTCTCCATTATATAGTTTTCAGCACCGAAGTGCTGAAACTTACTCTTTTGAGTCGTCCCGTAGCACCGGTCGCTTTGACCTGCTCTACGTGCTCGCTTCTTTGGACCCTTCTTTTTGTTCTACGCGTCCTTCCCTTCTCTAATGCTCTCTTTAAAAGATCGTGTCTCCGTTTCCCTAGCAACTTTCGTGCCATGAAACGCTCACCCGTTCTACCAAATCACCGGATTACTGTCAACCCTTTTCAATGATTTTTTAAAATCTTTGTTATTATCTTTTGCTTCCGACAGACGGTGTTATTGTTACTGCCGCTGCGAAGTAAGTTATATATACCTATAAAAAAAAGTCAACAGGTCAAAGTTGATTATTGATATTTCTTTAACTCTTCCTCCCGTTCAAGAATATCAAGCCTCACCTGAGTAATCTGCTCGAGAAACCCCATTATTTTTTGGTTTTTATTGGTGATACTTGTTCGTTCAGAGACCACAATCGACTGATAAACTTCCTCTCCTATTTTCCTTAGAAACTCCTCTTCCCGTTCTCTCAATTCCCGAACTTCAACGGTTAGAACTCCTTTTTCACCAAGTTCCCGTGCCCGGTGAAGAGCTTTTCCAAACGTATCTTTTCCAATATCAAGACTCTTTTTGAAGGATTGTTGGAACCGTTCTTTCAGACCCATCTCTATACTCCTCTTTAAAATACCGTTCAACCAAAGAATACTGTCTGCACAAACCAAATTCAACTAAAAATATTTGATTTCCAAGATGATATTTTTAAAGATAATTTTCAAGTAACTAAAAACAAAGTACGATATTTAAAGATGATGGAAGAACCGACTGAATATCTAAGATGTAGAATCTGTGGTCGTTTTATACTTCGCGAGAGTGCTGTAAGGAAGTATTATTGTTCGCAAGATTGTGCCAGGCAATTCCGTCAATGTCCTACCTGCGGAAAGTTCTTTCTGAAGGAGGATGACAGAGTGTTTTGCTCTGAGGATTGCGTACTCCCCAGGGAAACATATCACCAACCGAAGGAGCAGCCATGAGACTGGTTTTTTTGGGCCCACCAGGAGCTGGAAAGGGCACTATCGCTGAGCGCATCCATGCCGTCCTGTCCATTCCCCACATCTCTACCGGAGACCTCTTCCGTAAAGCTATCCATGATGAGACCTACCTTGGCAAACAGGTAAAAGAAATTCTGGACTCCGGACACCTTGTACCGGATGAGCTGACCACAGAGATGGTAAAAGAGCGCCTTGCGGAAAAGGACGCCGAAAAAGGATTTATCCTGGATGGATATCCCCGGACCCTGCCCCAGGCCGACGCGCTGAACAAGTTTGGTCATCCCGAACGGGTCGTTAATTTCATGATTCCGGAAGAGATCATCATCACTCGTCTTTCGGGTCGTCGGGTTTGCCGAAAGTGTCATGCTACTTATAACATCAAAACCTCTCCTCCCGGGGCCGATGGAATTTGTGATGTCTGTGGTGGTGAACTCTATATGAGAGAAGATGATGCACCTGAGAAGATTACGAAACGGCTCCATGTGTATGCTGATTTGACCCAGCCTCTTATTGAATACTACCGGAAAAGCGGATTATTGATGGATTTTGACACCAACCGGCCTGTGGATATTCTTGTTCCGGAATTGGCAACTATCTTGAAAAATGACTTAGGGTAATTCCAACTCCTCCGGCGTGAACAACTCTTTTTCCGCGAGAAATTCGACCACTGCGGTTGTTATGGTACCGGTGGTCGATTCAATAAGTTTAGTAAAAGATTCTCTATCGTTAAACCCAAGTTCCACCGCTTTGGATAAATCCTCCAACCCCGACTGTTCATCCTCAACACCCACAAGAAAGAGAAAACCGCGGTAGTAATAGCCCTCAGGACTCTCGTGGGATTCCAGGAGGGCATCAAGCACTTCGAGAGCCTCAATATACTTTCGCAAGTTTATCCAGGCCCGTCCAAGCAGCAGCGGACCCTCGGGATCATCTATTTCTCCTGTCGCAGTGAGAATTTCAGTAACCCTGGCATAATCACCACTCTCAAACTTTTTATTAGCCAGTAAGATCGCTGCCTTAGTATCCTGTGGATCAACATCGATGAGCAGAGTAAGAAGATTGTCCGCTTTTTCCCATTCCTCCTCTTCGATATAGAGAAGGCTGGCATTGTAAAGGGCATTCTTGTGCCGGGGGATTCGGTCGAGGATAGACAGGTAAAGAGATATTGAGTGATCGGTATTCCCTGAAAGATAGTGGGCATAGGCGAGAGTTTCGATGAGGATACTGTTTTCCGGGTCCTGCCGCAACAACTCCTCGAGCAGACTAACAGCTTCAGATAACTTTCCCAAATCGAGGTAAATCCTCGAAAGGTTATACCCCGCCTTAAAAAGATCACTATCCAGATTATACGCCCGTTTATACGCATCCATGGCCGCTGAAGATTTTCCAAGTTCCCAATAGGCGTTACCCAGATTGAAATAGACCGCGGCTGTTTCATCCGCAGGGGGGTTTGTACGACAAGACAACAGAAAAATGACTATTAAAATGGAGAAAAGAGATACCCGCCGGTTCATCATATTTTATTATCGCCCCAGAACAGTTCGTTCAATTTCCCGGAGCTGGGCCCGGTAGAGTGAAGCAATATTCGCGCCGTAGTCGGCAATGAGCTGAATGATATTCCTGGGATGTTCCTCCACATCCACCCCATTTATCCTGTCCCCCGCGTCACCAAGACCAGGAAGGATATAAGCGATATCATTTAACACAGGATCCATCCAGAGAGTGTAAATCGAGATATTTTCAATTGCCCGGGCAATCCTCATTGCTCCTTTCAACGCTGAAATAACAGTAAAAAACCGGATACTTTTAGGCTTTACCCCCTGATCGAGAAGGTATTTCACAATGGTGACAAAGCTGCCCCCCGTAGCGTTCATGGGATCAGCAAAGATCAGGTCCTTCCCCGAGAGGCTCTCCACATCAAAATATGATTTATCGAGATCGAGAATGTATTCCATATTGTGTTCCCGTTTTGAATCGTCCCGTTTAATACTAAACAAAGCAAAAGGGGTAACGTAGTGGGAAGAGGAGTATTCCTGGATCTCCTTCGAGACAATCATCGACGGCAATAGAGCGCCCCGGAGCATAACGCACATGACGGTATTTTCAATCTCCTCATCGATATCAGGGATCTTATGAACAGCGAAGTTCTGGACAGGAATGGCTACCGGTGTTTTTGTTATGAGATAATTCTTTTTCTTTGTATCATGACTTCCAAATGCCTGATTGAATAGAAGCTCGTATGCCCGTTGAATATAGTAAATAAATTCTGACTGCTGGGTCCTGGTATCCCGGAGTTTCGCGATTATCCGTGAGGCTTCCCCATGGGTTTCATTGGGAGCATTAAAAGAGTAAACGTTGATCTTTGGTTCACTGGAGTGGATATCCCGCATGATATCCCCCATGCGGTTAAAATGATCGATTAACTGTGATTCGGCCTGTTTTCGCTTCTCAATGGATTTAGTGGAATCAAGGACTTTAAACACCTCCATTGCCTCGCTATACACCTTCTCCATGGCACCGATACGGGTATTATCCTCATTAGTGATATAACCATCCAAATCGGCAGCTTTCAGTATGATCTTACCCATGCCCTCTCCTTTCTTTTCCTTTTGAACACTATGCGGCCCTGACTTATTCTAAAGGAAGCCTTATCAAGTGGTCAACTGAATCCCTTTTCTTTAGCTAAGGTTGTGAACATTGCGGGAATGCACTATCTTCAATAGAATAATATTGAATTTAAGGAGTTTAAAGTGAAAAAAATTGTGCTGATTGCCCTCGTATTCTTGATATTGAGTGTCGTCTCTGTTTCCGCTCTTGGTATTGGCGCGGCATATTCCCTGAACTTTCTTGAATCAGGCACAGATGGCGCGGCTGTAAGCCTTAAACTTGACGGCCTGCCCCTACTCGGAATACGTTTCTCTATCGGTACACCTACCAGTATAGGTCTGACCGCTGACTGGTGGATGTATCAGAAACCTCTTGCCGGGATGCTTGGCCTTTACGCCGGACCTGGTGGATATGTCAATGTTGCAATTCCCGACGGAGGTGATTCAACCGTTGATCTTGGTCTCCGGGTCCCTGTTGGCCTGCAGATCTTCCCCCTCGATTTCCTCGAACTCTTCATTGAAGTAGCCCCTTCAATCGGTATAATTATCGCCGATCCGGTTACCTTTCCCGATTTTGGACTTCAGGGAGCCTTCGGCTTCCGCTTCTGGTTCTAAGAAATCAACAAACCCCATCGTCCGGTGGGGTTTTCAATATTATTTCTTTTCGCGAAGATATAAAAAAAACCGGAGGACCAATATGATCTTCCGGTTTCGTTTGAGCACATCTCCTAGGGGAATTGAACCCCTGTTGCCGGGATGAAAACCCGGTGTCCTAACCACTAGACGAAGGAGAC
>JAGLYY010000074.1 GCA_023131935.1 Spirochaetales bacterium
AAAGGATTTATCAACTGCCGGGAAGTATTATAGGAGAGCCGATTCGGTTGCTCGAAAGATTAAGTCAAAGCCGTTTATAGCCAGTGTTTGTCTCGGTATCACTTCACTCTATTTAGAAAAGAATAATCTGGTTAAGGCAGAAAAGGAATTAAACTCAATTTTATGTTTGTCAGAGGAAATTGGCTCAAAGGGTATAAAAGCTCATACCCTTTGTCTTTCTGGTCGCCTTTATACAAAACAAAAAAAATGGGATAAGGCAAAATCTTCTTTTGAGGAGTCAATGTTAATCTTTAAGAAGTTAAGAAAAAAAGTTAATCTTGCCCAGGTTTATTATTATCAAGGTATAATGTTCAAAGAATCAGAAGATAAAGCAAATGCCAAGAAATGTTTTACTAAGGCATTAGGAATATTCAAAAAACTTGGTGCAAAAGGGTGGATTAAAAAGTTGAAGAAATAAATAATCGATTTCTGGTTTCAAAAGAGTCTAACTCATGGAGGTTCCTATGGTCAAGATATTTTCTAAACTGGTTATCTGTGGTTTGTTAACATCATTGCCTTTTTGTTTGTTGGCTTTCTCCAAGGTTGAAACTACCTGGCCACACACAATCCCTTGCCGCATCAAAAATGGAATCAATCCTGAGTTATTTATTATGACTCTTGGAGATGTACAAACCAAATTAGCTCAGGGTACTTTTTATCCGAAACAGGATTTAGTTATACTGAAACATGGCGCACAAGTAAAAAACTACTATAAAGACACTCTGAATATAAAATTCTTTAAACCGATTAATAAGACCCATTTCCCATTGCCGCCATCGGGATGGTGCTCCTGGTATTACTATTATCAAGAAATTTCTGCGAATGAGGTCAAGAAAAATGCTGAATGGATGGCTGAAAATTTGAAAGAATATGGCGCCCTTTATTGTCAGATCGATGACGGCTGGCAGGGAAATGGATATGGTCTCGGAGAAAATAGAGACTGGACAACCATTGATAAACGTTTCCCCAATGGAATGGCTAAATTGGCTGCATACATCCGCCAGTTGGGTCTATTGCCAGGGATCTGGTTAGCGTCTCACGGTCAGAGTAATAAAAAAGTTGTAGATAAGTGGAATACTTTTCTCTTGAAGAAAGATGGTATTTCCGCTTCCAGCACCTGGGAAGGCACATATCTATTGGATCCTACGGCGCGGCATGCCGATGAATATTTTCATAATCTGTTTAGCACATTGGCTGATGAATGGGGCTATGCTTATTTTAAAATTGATGGTCAACCCATTGTTATCAATGAGTACAAAGATAAGCAATCCTTCATGAAAAACCCAAAGGGCGATCCTATAAAGTTATATCGTAGTACCTTGAATACTATTCGGGAGGCAATCGGACCAGATCGCTATCTATTGGGCTGCTGGGGTATCCCACTTGACGGCATAGGAATTATGAATGGCTCCAGGACAGGTGGTGATATTGTGTTAGCCTGGGATGGTGGTTTCATGACTGCCCTCGAGGCTACCATGCATCATTATTATTTACACAATATAGCATGGTACTGCGATCCTGATGTTATGTGTCTTCGTTACCCGTTAACCCTTGATATGGCTAGAGCCTGGGCGACATTACAGGGACTTACTGGACAGGCATTAATGACCAGCGATCGGTTGATGGATCTATCACCAGATCGGGTTGAGATCATGAAACGGGTTTATCCAGCCGTAGATATCCGTCCTCTGGATCTATTTCCATCCAAGAGAAATAAAAAAATATGGGACTTAAAAATAAACCATCTAGGTAGAAACTATGATGTGGTTGGATGTTTTAATTATAAGACCGATAAAACTGATATGATCTATCTCAACTGGGAAGATTTGGGGTTACCTGCTGGTGCCAAAATACATCTTTTCGATTTCTGGGAGGGAGAATACTTAGGAAGTTGGGAAAAGGGATATTTCGTTAATCTTGCACCAGCGAGTTGTCGGGTATTAACATTGATTGTTGCTGAAGAATTTCCTCAATTAATCTCTACGAATAGGCACATAACACAAGGCTGGGTGGATTTGATTAAATTAAGTTACAATACAAAGACGAATACATATCATGGCGAAAGTCAAGTGATTGGAAATGATCCTTACGAATTGCGATTTGCATTTCCCAGAGAGGGGAAAAGTTATCGTATAAAAGCAGCTGAAGCTGAAAATCTGGAGACTATGGTGCAAAACCATCAAGGATGGGCAAGTGTTCAATTTACGAGCCCTGTATCTAAAAGGGTAAGATGGAAAGTTATTTTTGAGTCAGCCGATATATATAGTTATCCGGTTAGTACTCCCAATGAGATTAATGTCGAACCTGGTGGCTTTAATGGGTTGAAATTATCATGGCAGCCAAATTATTCATTGACTGCTGGTTATCATGTTTATTATGATAAAAAATTGATTGGAATGACACCAGTCAGTCATGTTATTTTAAGAAACCTTGATATATCTGAAAAAGATCTAATAGAGATTGCTACTGTTTGGTGTGACGGAACTGAGAGCAAAAAGAAAGCATCCACAAAAATTGCACTCCATCGACTCTATCCCGGAGAGGTCTTTTTATCAGATATTGAACCAGAGTATGCTATTGCTGGTTGGGGTGGGATACCCAAAAACGATAAAGCGATTGATAATCGTCCTTTAATAATTGGCGATAAAATTTATTCCAAAGGGATTGGCACTCATGCTGTGTCTGATATCGAATATTCTTTAAAAGGACACTATAAAAACTATACTGCTGAAGTGGGAATGGATGAATATTCCGCAAAATGCAAACGGGGCTCAGTAATATTTAAGGTCTATGGTGATGGGAAATTACTCTGGGAAAGTGAGGTGATGACTTTCTCTGATC
>JAGLYY010000075.1 GCA_023131935.1 Spirochaetales bacterium
GCATTCTCCAGGGGCATCTGCAGAATCTTGCTTTTTTCCTTGCGCTGCCGCAGCGCTTTAATCACCGGTTTGATGAAAGTGAGGGTCCCAAAGGAAACAAGGGCAACCTCCTCAGGATCAAACCGATCGAGAATTTCCTGGTAAATAGCCCCATAATCCCTTTCCCATCCCTGGTACCAGATAATCGGGTGAAAATGAAAACCTACAAGGGTCCCATTGTCTGCGGTCTGCCGGGCGGCATCAATCCGCTCCTTGAGAGAAGCGGTAAGATGTTCCTCATTTTGAATGATTACCGGAGGATTGAGAGACCAGGCAGCAATAACATTCCCGGGCACCGGGTTTTCAATAAGACAGGATATATTCTTCGATTTTGTTTTCAACTCAAGAATCACATTGGGATTATCTTTCGCGAAAGCAAACAGATGGTCCAGAAGACCCTCCCGGTTCCCCCACATCAGAGAGTCCGAGGATTGTCCTGTTCCGATATGATAGATCTTCTCAGGATCCAGATGTAAATTCTCCAGTTTTTCCTTAAGGTTTCCATGAAAGTAGACCTTTTCATCATGATAAAAGGACTGGATTGAACAGTAGGTACAGGCAAACCCGCAGTTTTTTACCGCGTCGAGGGTTTGAAGATTGCAGCACCGGGTTTTTTCTGAAGCCACAGGGCAGATACCAAGGATATTCTCCTCCTCCGATTGCACTTCAAAACAGATTTGATTATTCCGGGGAGGATCGGGTTGGAAATTGGAATAGTCTTTCTTCTTGTTTTTTAATTCGTTCCAGGATTTCTTCACATCACCAAGGACCTTCTGCTTCAGGGCTTTTCCTTCTGATATTGCAACCGGGGGGGATGCCCGGCCCTCCTCATTCCATAAATCCATGAGGGTCCCCTCCTCCCACATTTCAAGGTCTGAGGCAATATCTATGAGAATCTTAATTTCCTGAAAGGTCAGGCGGAGGGAATCCGCTTTCCTCGATAGAAAGGCCCGGTGCTCAGGTAATAGAGAAATCCAGGTCTTGTTATCATGAAACTGGAGAATTTTACTTTCCCTCTTTTTTTCGTTCAATTTAGTGTCCTGTGATACCTGGGAAGAGAAATGGAATACTCATAAATAAGCCAAAAAGAAAAATAAGGAGGTTTCCCACTATTTCGAGGCCCTCATGTACAAAAGTACTGATTCGGTCCTTTCCTTCAAGGAGTACAAGGAGCTGTTTTTTACCAAAGATTGTGACGATGGCAACACCTGAGATAATCACCGCCATTCCCAGAGACATGGCGAAAACCGCGAAGATCCCCACGGGAATAATACCCAGGGAAATAGAAAAGAGCAGGATTGTCGCTGCTCCGGGACAGGGCACCAGCCCTGCCGCAAGGATTATCGCGGGAAGGCTCCTGTTCTTTTGCCTGTCCCCGGATCCTTTCGATAGTTCCTTCCTCCGGAAAAGCTGTATGAGTGTTATTCCAAGCATAACAAGACCGATCAGGGCAAGGGCACCATAGCTAAACCCCTCGAGATAGTAGTTTACCTGCTCGAAGGAGGAAAGGAGGGCAGACTTGATGATTATGTAACTTACAAGGATGATTCCCACAGCTGATGCGGCATGAAGAAAAGCAAGGGAAAATCCGGCGAGAAACCCTTGAGAGGGGGTGGCATCCTTTGAAAGAAAATAGGAAAATATTACAGTCTTCCGGTGCCCCGGCCCTAAGGCATGAATAAGGCCATAGAGGAGGGATAGACCAAGAATGGAGATCAGGGTGAGGGGAGAGCGGTCTGATTTCACCCTGCCCATAATCTCCCCCAGTTTTTCCCGGAACGTCCGCTGGGCAGAGGCGATGGTTTTTAGAAAGGGAGAACTACTGGAAAATGCGGGGGCCGGTGTTTTCCGGGAATCGGGTTTTGAGATAAAGGGGTTCCCCTGGGCAAAAATCAAAGAGGTATGAAAAATCAGCAGGAGAAGAATCAGGAAACGCTTCACTGGGCCTTCCTGAATTTGAGAACAACTTCGGTGGGATAAGCGGTACCGGAATATGCGGTATTATTTCTCCCTCCGGAGGCATTCTGATTATTGTAACTGATAGACAGGTCCTTATTTTCATTCAAATATATCACCATTTCCACTCCGGATTCTCCCCGGACAGACACGGGATTATCTTCGATTAAAGCGATATCACAGAAAAAAGTTTCATCGAAAAGAGCAACTCTGAGGATACCAAATTTTTCTCCTGCTTCTACATGGAAGGGAACAAAGAAGCGATACCCCAATCGATCATTCTCAATATACACTTCGAAGTTTTTTACCTCTTCTACAGGGTATGGCCGGCCATTATAGCGGAGGCAGGTAAAGTATCCAAAATTCTTCAGGTTGGAAAACGCCCCCTCTTCGATCTCCTTCACCTCTTGTTCGTCAAACACCCTGTCACGGTTCAAGTCAAAATCGAGGATAATCGACTCGGTAAACATACTATCAAAGATCCAATCGACCACGAACCCTTCAAGGCAGTTCCCGTCAAAAACAAAGGAGACCTTACTATCAATAAACATGTGGGGATGGGCAGTTATCCCTCCTACCACCAGCAGGAATAACCCCAGAAAACCAAATAATCTCTTCATTATACTCTCTAATTATACTCTATATTTATGCTTGATACTCTTTCTATTAAGAACGACCCTATTATGCCCTTCCCGGCAGGATTTTGCAATGCGCTCTTGTTGCTCTTCTAACGGTTTTCTTGACTCTTCACCTAAAATAACAGACACTTAAAATAGGGGAAGCCAATGAAACGGACCGTTATTTTTATGCTGCTCATATTAGCCATCCAACCTCTCTTTGGAGATGGTACCTTCATCATCCCCATTCATGGGGACATTGAACCCTTCCAGCTGGTCTTCCTCCGGCGGGGAATACAGTCTGCTGAAGACGCAGACAGGATCATCTTCGATATCAACACATTCGGCGGCAGGGTCGATACAGCCCTTAAAATCGCCACCCTCATCGGTTCGCTGGAAAACATTGAAACCATATCCTACATATCCGCTGGTTCCGAAAGCCTTGGGGTCAGCTGGTCCGCGGGTGCATTAATATCATTCTCCTGCAATACCATCTACATGGCCACAGGGACCTCGATGGGCGCGGCGGCCCCGGTGTACCAGACCCAGGAGGGTATGGCAATGGCTGAGGAAAAAACCGTGAGCGCTGTGCGGGCCCAGATGGCAGCCCTGGCGGAAAAGAATGATTACCCGAAAGCTGCTGCCCTGGGAATGGTAGATGAAGACCTGGTGGTACAGGAGGTATTTCACGACGGACAGATTTCCCTCGCCCTGGGAAGGGAATTGGAGCACCTCAAAGCTGAAGCAGAGAAGAAGGGAGTATCTTTCGAAGCAGGTTTAATTATCTCTCCCGAGGGGAAGCTCCTTACCCTTACCGCCGGAGAGATGGCACGGTATCACATTTCCCGGGGGACCGTAAACAACAGGGAAGAACTCCTTACCCTTCTTGGAATTGAGACAGGGGAGATCATCGAGTTCGAAACCTCTTTTACCGACAAACTCGTCGCGGTTATTACCAGTGCCGCAGTGGGCGGACTGATCCTTACAATAGGCCTTTTAGCCCTCTATATGGAGATAACGAGCCCCGGTTTTGGAGTACCCGGCACTATCGCGATAATCTGTTTCGCTATTGTATTTGGCGGGGGGGCCCTTATGGGGACCCTTGGGTCCCTGGAACTGCTACTCTTTTTACTCGGTGTAGTCCTTCTGGTTGTGGAGATCTTTCTTATTCCCGGATTCGGCATCACGGGGATTTCCGGCATTATCCTCATTGCTGCTTCATTAATCCTCTCCAGACAGGATTTTATCTTTCCCAGCTTTGAGTGGGAGATGGAGCTCTTTCTCCATAATATACTCCTGGTCCTGGGCACCATCGGAGCTTCTATAATCATTATGGCTCTTATCCTTGTCCTCTTCCCCCATATAAGACCATTTCGCCGAATGATACTGATTACTCCTGAAAGTCAGGCTGTCCCGGCGGTGCAGGAAAAGCGGGAAGAACTAATCGCGGGTAGAGGGATAACGCTTACCCCCTTGCGTCCATCGGGGAAAGCGGTTTTTCAGGGAGAGGTCCTCCAGGTGGAGGCAGACGGGGAATTCCTGGAAACCGGGATGGAGATCGTTGTTATTGAGCAAAGCGGCAACGTTATCAAGGTGAAAAAGGGATGAGTCTATTAATTACCATTGGCCTGGGGATCATCGGCATCATTGCCATTATCATCGAATTCTTTGTTCCGGCCGCCGGAATAATCGGAATCATCGGTGGCGGAAGCATTATTGGGGGCATTGTGCTCACCTACATCCATTTTGGAAAAACAGCCGGTTCCCTTTACCTGCTCGGGGCCCTGGTATTTGCACCGGCTCTCATTATACTGTATTTTAGATTTTTCCACCGGTCGTGGATAGGAAAAAAACTTATCCTTGACCGAAACCAGAGCAGGAATGAGGGTTTTGCCAGTTATGAGGAGCAGCGGTACGACGGCCTCTTAGGGGTCGAAGGGACCGCTCTCACCGATCTCCGCCCTTCGGGGATGGCGAAGATTGACGACAAGAAGTACAGCGTCCTCACCGGGGGCGAATATATAGAGGCGGGTGTAAGTATTCGGGTAACCCGGATCGACGGAAGCCGAATTGTGGTTCAAAAGCTATAAGAGGGAGGATTTACATGGTTTTAATTATTGGAGTGATTCTTGGAGGAATTCTATTCATTGTCCTTCTGGCGTTCTTCCTGAAGTTCTTCAGCCTGTGGTTCAGGGCTCTCCTGTCAGGAGCGCACATCAAAATGGCCAGGTTGATTGGGATGTGGATCCGCAGGGTTAAATCCACGATTATAGTCGATTCCCGGATCATGCTGACAAAAGCGGGTATGCCTATCGACTCAGACCTCCTCGAAACCCACTACCTCGCGGGAGGGGACGTTATCAAGGTAAGCAAAGCGCTGATAGCCGCGAACAAGGCAAACATCCCGCTAAATTTCCAAAAAGCCGCCGCCATTGACTTGGCTGGACGTGATGTACTGGACGCGGTGAGAACGAGCGTTAATCCGAAGGTAATTGACTGTCCCAACCCTGAAAAGGGAAGATATACCATCGACGCGGTAGCAAGGGATGGAATTCAACTGAAAGCCCGTGCCCGGGTTACCGTTCGGGCCAACATCGAACGCCTCGTCGGCGGCGCCACGGAGGAAACAATTATTGCCCGGGTTGGAGAGGGGATCGTAACAACCATCGGTTCCTCCTCGACTTATAAAGAGGTTCTGCAGAACCCGGATAACATTTCAAAAACCGTTTTGCTGAAGGGGCTCGACGCCGGGACCGCCTTTGAGATCCTTTCCATCGATATCGCGGATATCGATGTGGGGACAAACATCGGAGCAAAGCTGCAGGCCGACCAGGCGGAGGCTGACAAGAGGCGTTTTCAGGCAGTCGCCGAGCAGAGAAGGGCCGCGGCTATCGCCCTGGAACAGGAGAATGTCGCTCAGGAAAGGGAAAACCGGGCAAAAGTCGTGCTCGCTGAGGTAGAAATCCCCAAGGCCATAGCAGAGGCTTTCAGATCGGGAAATCTCGGGATCATGGATTATTACCGGCTAAAGAACATCCAGGCGGATACCTCTATGAGGCAGAGTATCGGAGAAGAAACTCAACCGGAGGATGATAATAAATAATTGAAGGAGTTTTTATGAACAACGGCGGAATCATTACCCTTCTTCCCACACTGTTGTTGCTTCTGCTTTTCTTTATCACCCCGCTGGTGCTGCGGTTCATTGAGAAGGCTCGTGAAAAACGCCTGAAGCAACTCTCAGTCGCCACCCGGCCCAATTCCAGTCAGGAAGAGACAGCACCTCCTCTCCGGAATGATCTGGAGAGGAACAGTGTACCGGAGAGAATCTCGAAGGAAAAAACCGGGAGGCCCTTCCCCTCTCCATCATCCTTTAGGGAAACAACCCTGGAGCGGATCGCAAAATTGCCCCCCATGAAACGGGCTATAGTCTTAAGCGAGATCCTTGGAAAACCTGTTGGTCAGAGGGAAGATCCTATTCGACCGTAAACTCCCGCACTTTTCCGTTGAGCTCATTCATAAGATGCTCATTCCGGGTACACCGATCGGTAAGTTCGACCATGGCATTATCAATTTCTCCGATGGCAGCTTCGATTGCCGCGTTCATCGCAAGGAGATTTGTTTAGGCAGCTATTATCTCCGTTTATAGGTACCCATCAACTGCGCTTCCCCCAGGATATGACCTTTCATCAGGGAAAGTAGTTCCTTTTTCGTAATCCTTCCGTGATCTCCAAAGGTTGTATCAAGGGCATACAGTTTGAAGAAATAGCGATGTGTTCCGGAGGGGGGGCAGGGCCCTCCATATCCGAATCGCCGGAAATCTGAGATTCCCTGTCTGCTTCCATCAGATAAGAGAGGATCACCCGGGACCCCTTCGGGTAATCCGGAAACTGAAGCTGGAATGTCATAAATCACCCAGTGGACCCAAGTCCCCACAGGGGCGTCGGGGTCATCACAAATAAGGGCGAAAGAAACAACCCCCTCAGGAGCCATCCGCCAACTGAGGGGAGGTGAAAGGTCCTCACCATCACAGGTATATTTAAGAGGAATAGCCTCTCTCTCGGAAAACTCTGAACTTTCAATAATCATCCTATCCTCCTCAGCAATTTTGATTTTAACCAATTTGACTCACTTGCTTCGACCGGTTCCCGCAGAAACCTCCGATAAAACCGAAGGTTTCGCTATAAACCGGCTTGAAATCAGGCCAACTGATCTGGCTATTCTCATTTTCCTTAATTTCTATACAGTTTTATTTATAACTATCGTCAAAATGAGAATTGCTTTATCCTCCTTCTTCCCTTCTCCTATATGCTATAGTTTATAAGCCCACAGTTCAGAACACAAGCCGGGTTAGCGAAAATTAGCCAGATTATCTGTCAGCCTTGCCGGCTAACGGTTTTTCGGGTATGGTTTACTATGCCCGGTATGATCTATGTGAGGAGAGTATAATGGCAGTAAAAAAGAGAGCGGAAGAGATCCTCACTAATACCGAACTCAAAAAACTCCTGGAAAAAGCTCTTATCAGATTTCAGAACTGGAAACTCCAGGTAGAAACCAATCCTAACCCCCGGATGGTCCACAGCCTGAAAAACATTGTCGCGATAATAGATTCAATCTCCAGTATTTCGGAACAGAAATGCAGGTACTCCTATAAAATGCTGTCACGGCATATGGCAAAACTCATTAATGAAATTGCCAGTTTGAATATGGTGATTACAGATTCTCTGGAAGCCGATGATTTCATCGATGAAAAAGAGGAGGAAAAAATCATTGCTTCCCTCTTCCGGGTAATACAGTCAGCTACCGATCTTATCAGAATTACCCAGGAGGGTTTTGGACTGAAAAAAAGAATAAGTATCGAAAAGAAGATTCCCGTTATAACAGATCAATCTAATGGTTAGTCTAACGGTTAGTTGGAATCCGCCTAGAAGCTCAGCTTATCAACTATCTAAGGCTATCAGGCGTTCCGGTTGGGTATCTTCTTAACTTCCGCAATACCCGGGTCGAATGGAAGCGGTTTGTTCATCAGAGGGAGTAATCCCTCTAATCCTTTCTCTTTCCTTCTCTTTTTGCTCCTCAACCATAGGGGAGCAAAAGCTCATTTGTCCACCGCCCAGAGGGGTCTAAACGAAAAGTACAATCTTCGTAACAGTAAAAACTCAACCGCAGCCTCTGCCGGAGGCAGTGGCGGGGATATTTCCTAAAACGCCGGTTGTTTCCCAAAACGACATATCCGCACGGGTTACGCACTTGAAGGCATCCACCGGAAGCCGACCTCACCCCGCCACCGGAGCCTTCGGCTCTGGAGGCGGGCGCTTCGAACAAACCTTATCTTGTATGCGGAAAATTTGTCTTGTTCGCTCACCGACCGTAAAAAAATGCCCTCGCGGAAGAAGGAGACAGAATGCTTCCATTCTGTCTACCCAAGGAGGGACTGAAAACAAAGAAACCCGGACCGCCATGGAGGGCGGACCGGGCGGCGTAGCCGGAACAGGAGGTTCCGGCGGAGTGCGAAAAACGAAAAATGAATTTGATGTTTCAAACTGTACAGAAAATACCGGCCCCGACGAAGCGGCGTCGTGGAGGGCGTCCGCAAGCTTTAGCTTATCGATAATGCCGCATTATCGGGAGCTGAAACGGTCTGTCCGGAGAAAAGTG
>JAGLYY010000076.1 GCA_023131935.1 Spirochaetales bacterium
GGAGTACAACGAAGTAAGACCTCATTTTGCCCATAAGTATCTTACTCCCAAAGAAGTTTTTGACGGACAGAGAGTTGACCGCAATAAATTCAGGAATCAACTGCTAATAGCCCGGAACATGCGGTTATTAAACAACAAACAGACCGGTTGCACGGTTTGTTTGTAAGAAAAGGGAATTCTATTGGACTTCATTTACGGAAAAGAGGTGGGTTATTTGGATATCGGTTCCGTTTTTTGTTTGAGATTTGTTAACTTTTACCCGCGGTCCCTATAGGAGGGGTACGTCCCAATTTTGGGACGATTTCTTTTGAAAATGAACTGTTTGTGGCCAGGCTCCACCATGGAAGCTCAGCTTATCAACTATCTCAGGCTGTCAGGTGTTCCGGTTGGGTATCTCCTCAACTTCCGCAATACCCGGGTCGAATGGAAGCGGTTTGTTCATCAGAGGGAGTAATCCCTCTGATCTTTTTTCTTTCCTTCTTTTGCTTTTCAAAGAGCAATGGACTTATTTTGCTATTACTTGCATGTTCATGCCGCTTATGCTTTTTACGACGGCACTGGAGTCCGTGGTTATACCCCTCTTCATTATCTTTCACTTCTCCCGGCACTGCTATCTTCCTTCACCGGTGCCGTAATGGCTCCCTGCTCCTCGGCAAGGTCGAGAAATGGTCCGTACGCCCAACCCTCAAGGCCGTCGCTCTTCCGTTTGATTTTGTACCACCAGTCATTCATTTCGCCAATCTGCACCTTGATGCCGGAGCGGTCGAGAACTTCCACCTCGTCGCCTTCGTAGAGAAATCCGAGGTGCTGCGCTTCGAGGTTGGGGTTCTCCCGTACACGGACACGGGAATCGTTTAAGACAGCTGTGGTGGGGCGGAAAAGGAGGTTGTTTTCGTCTAGCCAGTCGCGGAAGGAGGTGGTGTCTATTAAATAAGTACATAAAATATCGTCTTCATTTCTATAGCTGAATATTGCTTTATTAATATCATGAAATATCCAGATATCTTGTTTATAAGGAATACTGCAATCGAAATAGAATTCTCCAATTTCTTTTCCCTTAATGTTGAATAAAATCAATCTTCCATTCGCTGTGTATGCTACAATTTCATTTGTTATGAAGAAAGCACTCTCATCAACAGCATAATAATCTATATCTATTGAACAAACGGTTTCCTTTTTTTGGATGTTATAGATATAAAAAGATTTCGTATTATTAGTATAAAGTAAATGCATCTTATCATGTGATATATCATTCGGTGTACCGGAAACTCTTATATGAGAATCATCGTAAATCCCCTTGTTAAAATCATATAAAGCAAGCCCGCCTAGTGGCTCGGAGGCAAAACCCACAAGATTTTGATACTCAAAGTACATACTTGTTGGACGTCTGTCTTTTGGAAACTCGAACTTCTTTATTTGATAATTCTGCGAATTCATTTCATACATTCCAATTCGGTATTGTTCATCCATAGCAGTAATAATTAAATGGTCTCCAATAACACCATAAAACCAAGAATCAGATACATGTTTAATTTTAAAATTATTTAAATCTATTACTTTTATACCATCAGTATCACGCCTATCGCACCCATTAAAAAAAATTTTATTATTTAAAATCATATAAGTTCCGATTGGTTTTGATATTTCTGGATAACTGTTCAAAACCTCGCATTCCAAGACATTTACTTCTGCATATGCTCTAAGACCGATCGTTAAGAAAATGGTCAATAAGCTAATCTTTAATAAATTCATTGGATGTGATCCTCCACATATCTTTCAAATCTTTCCCAGAGTTGAAAATGCTTCTTTCTTTCATTTTCAGTCCAACTACAGACAATATCGCTTTGCATCAATTTTCCAACTTCATTTGGATTATATCCATTATGATTCCGGAGTCTTTCGGTAGCAAATACCGTAACAGGATCTACTCGTTGCCATCTATAACAACTTTGATTAAATTCACTTGAAAGATTTTCCTCTTGGCTTAAATCATAATCTTGAAAGAACTCATAAACATCAATATGTACATGAGCTGCTCCCAAACCTTCATCACCAACTATACCTATCCAATCACCCTTCTTAACTGATATCCGTTTTTCATATGCATCTGGAAAAGATTTTTGAGTTACTCCATCATTTTCAAAGTATGGTTCCGAATTATATTGTGAAATAAGATCGCTCCAAACTTGATGTGCAAAAACATATACCCTTCCACTTCTTCTATCTGTAGGATTTGTTATAAACACTCCGATATTTCCATAAGAAAGATTATATTTTTCTATTGGGATGCCTTTTCCCTCTTCGAACTTAATATATTCAGATCCAGTAAAAGTATCAAGAAACCAAAATTCACCATCCTCAGGGGCAATTATTACTTTTCCCTTCCCGTTGTATTCTATAGGTACAACATCAAGACCTCTGTGGTACGTAGTACGATATTCAGGCGTTTCTCCTGTATCTGCATAGTTAATATTTCTCCATCCTGTGAGATTGGTCATTACCATTATCTCATAATCCTGAAATATTGATGCATCAATAAGCTTATTGGTAAAAGAAGTCGGAGGCATATATTTATAGTAATAATAGCTTTTGATCTTATTGACTCGTGTGGATTCCCATTCAATTGTACATTCATTTTCAACATCACCATAGACCCGACTATTCGTTCTTGCAACATTCTGATACATCGCGTAATCCCAATACCTCCGCATCGGCGGCTCAACAACCATCTCCCAGGCAACCTCGGAAATGGTACTGCCGGCGGTACCGGTGAGCTTCAACAGCCT
>JAGLYY010000077.1 GCA_023131935.1 Spirochaetales bacterium
TTCCGCCCTTGCCTTCGGCTAATACTTTTGTTAATATATCAAAATATTAACGGGATTCACGTATAGGGGACTTTCACCCCATAAGTTCACGCCCATGCCGGGCGTACCCAATAAATTCAGCGGACGCAAAAAGCCGCGCCGCTGATTAAAACGTTATGCAATTAGGAGTATGAATACATGTCTCAAATGAACATTGCATGGAACGCTGTAAGGTCGGTCCTTGAAAATAATTTTCCCTTTTACACAATCAAGGAAATTGTGGGACTCGCTGGATTTGACGTAACCAGCCTGTCGCACCTTGAACAAAAGTCAGGTGGAGGCGCTACCAAAGGTCAACTAATGACCGGCATTGATAAGGGGTTGGGGCAGTTACCTCCCGATGATAAAAAACATCTGATAAACATCCTTGTTGAAGAAATAATCCAAAGAAAACCAGAATTAGAGAAAAAATTAAGTAGGTACTTGGAACGCTTGGGGTGGCAAATAATAGATGACAATGTCATTCCCATAGAAATCATGGACAAAGCAGAACTTTCGGAGCTTCCTAACCAAGCAAGAACAGATTTGGTCAAAGCTGCATGCCGATTTAGAGATGGAGATTTATCTGGTTCCTTGGGTTCTGCGTGTGCCGCCGTAGACAGCGTAACCGCTGAAATATATGCAGGCCACAATTTAGGCGATGCGGGTTCAGCGTCTTTTCAAGAACGTTGCAAGGTAGCTATCAAGAAAACAGGTGTATTGTCCAAGCTGCCCGAAGACCTAAAAGCTCTTGGTTGGGAGGAAAAGTACATCAAACCTTTAAGCAGCAACTTTGAGGGTGCTCTAAATCAAGCGGCAAATGTAATGCAGACACTGAGGTCGAAAATGTCGGATGTTCACGGAACACAGCCAGTATTGAAGCCGATGGTATTTGATAGTGTGAGGTGGGCTGAAATATTAGTGAGAGTCATGAGCAATGTCTAAGAAATGCATAACACGGCAGTTGACTTGATCGCTGCCAAAATGCGGCAGCGCCAAGTCACTGCCAACGTTAAGCGGCGCTCCGCGCCGCTTAACGGGCGCGAGCTGCTACGCCATCGAGTGTCAGTCGGCGCTACGCGCCCTCAATGGAGCAGACAGAACCGTCGTCTAATACACACTCTGCGCTTCGCTCCGGTGCGATTATACGACGAACCTGCAGCTCATCTCGCGCCCGTTATACCTTATAGATATGTAAACAATAAATATAAGACGGATCAATCATGGAAACAAAAACAGATAAAGACATCATCAATGAACATCTCCGAGCCAGCGGCAGGCAAATTATTACTGATCAAGCCGTAAAGCATGACTTGACGGGGTGTGATTTTCGCAATCATCAATTCCAGCGTTTGGTCGCTATAAAAAAGAAATTTGACGATTGTGACTTTAGCTATTCAGATTTTGATGCTGCTTATCTAAGGAATTGTACTTTTGATTCTTGCAAATTTATCGGGTGCAAGTTCTCAAGCTCAAATTTGAGAGGTAGCAAATTTATCGGTTGCACTTTTGACTACGTGCAATTTTCCAATACTCATGTCGAAGCTGAAATACTGGAAACAGGAAGCCCTAGCCAAGAGAATATTCAGCAGAAGTTCGCTCGAACTCTCCGCGTAAACTTTCACCAAATAGGTGATGCTGTAGCTGCGAATAAAGCCATAAAAATTGAACTTGAAGCGAATCGTATTCACTTATACAAGGCTTGGCGCTCTCGAGAGTCTTATTATAGAAAGAAATACCCAAGCCTTAAAAGGGTAAAAATGTTTTTTGAATGGCTTGAGTTTATTATTTTAGACTTTTTCTGGGGCAACGGTGAAAGTCCACTCAAGCTTTTACGCTCGTTGGCCATTCTTATTGCATTGATTGCCTTGGGTGATGTTTATTTTCTGAGAAATGGTTTTATGCTCTCGAGCTATACTTCTGGGTTCCTACAAGCCCCCGAGGTACTTCTGGGGCTGTATAGACCTCCAAACTTTTCGGGCTTAGTATTGGCTGGCATTGCGACTCTTCGCTATATATTGATTGCATGTTTGGTATCAATCATCATCAAAAGGCTGAGTCGAAGATGATGCATATATACGCTTTTGGTTCAATTTGTCGTGGAGATATTTCATTTGAATCAGATATCGATCTCTTGGCACTTGTCAATGGTCGTGATCTAAGAATTGATCCTGACAAGTTTTCGATCTATTCGTATGAGCGTATTAGTGAACTATGGAGAGCTGGTAATGCTTTTGCATGGCACCTAGCACTTGAAAGCAAACTTATCTACTCAGAAGATGGACGTGATTTCATACATGATTTAGGAATGCCGTCTAAATATATAAATGCCGCAGATGATTGCCGTCGATTTCGTGAAATATTCGAGGCTGCACTTTCATCTGTCAAAAAGGGAACTCCAAGCCTTGTATTTGAACTTTCGACAATATTTCTATCCATACGAAATATTGCTACATGCTTTTCATTATCAAAGTTACCAAATCCAACTTTCGGTAGAGATTCTGCTCGTAAGTTAGGTTCCCGAAGCATTCCGCTAACAGATGCCACATATTCAATTTTGATGCGCGCGCGTATACTCTCTATCAGGGCAATGGGCGATGATATTAGTAAAGAAAACATATCAAAGATAATTGACGAGCTTGAAAATTGCAGATTATGGATAAATGAGTTATGCAAGGAGGTTGAAGCGAATGGATGAGTTTGTAAGCAGAATGGCCACTCAACGGTACGTCCTTAATCGTGTCAATAGTAAAATTAATTCTAACGAGGAACTGTTTGGTCTTTCATCCAACGCCATAGAACGTTGGGCTATCACGAATCAACTTGGCCCAAAGTCTGAGCTTGTAAGGTTGTTACGTCAGGTTTCATCGGAACTTTTCTTCATGGCAACACACAGCCAAGAACCTGTATCCGCAGAATATGAACTCAGACGTCAACGAATTGTTGATTCAGTATCAGCGCTTGAGAATGCGGTATAACAAAGCCAGTGCACTGGATTGCCATTCCGCTGCGCTCCAAGGCAACCAGTGACCGGCAACGTTCGCTTTCAATAACTTTCCAGAAAATTATGCTATGAGAAAACGTTTTTCACAGAGATTGGGGATCACTACCGAGCCGTCTATTATTCAAATTGACTCCATGAGTGACACTTTAAGAAATTCTTTATGGAATCTTCTTTATGATTTTTTCGAACATAATAATGAGTACTGGTGCAAGCTGGTAAAATACGTTGGAAAACTTTTCTTTAAAGTGCCAGTCGATGAACTTCCTTGGGGTGATTACGACTGTATGCAATGGATGAAAAAAGCATTTTTCAAACTTGAATGGTTTGAAGCATACGACTTTATAGAATTTGTTTCAGTAAACTATTCTTATGCTAAAGAATACGCCACTTCCTCAGAAGCCAAGCGATTCATAGAATATAGCAATTTTATTTTTGAAAGAGAATTGTCGGGATATCGTTTTATCTCTGGCGTACTTACTCCTGTTACGAGCAAGGAGGAGGTGTCAGAAATCACAGAGGCTGTTGATCGATCGTCTGAAAGCGGATTAAAAGGCGCAGAGAGACACCTAAAAACATCTTTATCTTTATTAGGCCAAAAACCGAAGCCCGATTATAGAAATTCTATCAAAGAATCAATTAGTTCTGTTGAGTCAGTTGCAAAACAAATATCTGGTTCAGATTCTCAAGGATTATCTGGAGCCTTAAAAGCATTAAGTGCTCACTCGGAAATTCATGGTGCACTTAAATCAGGCTTTGAAAAACTTTACGGATATTCAAGTGACGAGGATGGTATCCGACATGCAATATTGGACGAACCTAATATCGGATATGACGAAGCCAAATTTATGATTGTTTCCTGCTCTGCTTTTATAAACTTTTTAATATCAAAGGCTGAGAAGGCAGGATTATTGAAATAAAAAAAGCGAACAAACGGATGAACTCTGACTGAAAAAGCCTGGCCGTTT
>JAGLYY010000078.1 GCA_023131935.1 Spirochaetales bacterium
GAGGTATACTACCGATCTTTCTTTTTTTTGTCAATAAGTTAAGGGACATAGAGATAAGCCCCCGGTTTCGGGGGCTTGGTTGAGCTAATTAATAACCGCTTGCTTTTCTGGTGATTACTTCAGGCTGGAGTTACAGTAATTTCTCCAGCTGTTCTACCAGGTCTTTAAATTTATCCATCGCGGCCTGAACAGGTTCAGGTTTACCCATATCTACTCCCACGAGTTTAAGGGATTCCAGGGGATATCTACTGCCGCCGGATTTCAGGAAAGCGAAGTATTCTTCCCGCTCCTTATCTCCCCCCTCCATGACTTTTTCCGCAAGGGCGATGGATGCCGAGAGGCCGGTAGCGTACTTGTAGACATAAAAGGACCGGTAGAAATGAGGGATCCGGAGACCTTCGAGATCGCTGACCTCTTCGAGTTTCATCTCGGGGCCAAAGTAACGCTCCAGGAGTTTCCGGTATTCCTTCCGGAGGCTGTCAACGGTTAATGCTCCGCCATCCTCCACCATACTGTGGGTCTTATGCTCGAATTCGGCAAACATGGTCTGCCGGAAGATTGTGGCGATAATATCATCTACCAGTTTCCCGATCAGATAGGCTTGCACTTCTTCGGATTCGGCATTGTCGAGGAGAAATTTTGCAAGAAGCTGCTCATTGAAGGTGGAAGCAACCTCTGCTTCGAATATTGCGTAATGATAGTGCTGGAAGGGGTTATTCCGGGAACTGAACCAGGAGTGCATCGAGTGTCCCCCTTCATGAGCAAGGGTAAAGAGGTCCCGGAGTACCTCCTCTTTATAATTCATCAGGATGTATGGATCACTGGTAAAGGTCCCGTAGGAGAATGCCCCGGAGTGCTTTCCCTTGTTTTCGTAGCGATCGACCCATCTGCCGAGAAGCCCCTCTTTCAGGGTGTCTGTATATTCCTGCCCGAGGGGTTCGAGGGCTTTGACTATTACCTCTACCGCTTCTGCGAAAGTATGGCGGATCCTTACATCCTTTACGAGAGGGACATATACATCATAGTGCCGCAGTTCCTCCACTCCGAGGATTTTCTTCCGGAGGGCATAGTATTTGTGCAGGGTGGGGAGGTTGTCGTGGATCACTTTGATAAGATTATCATACACCTCATCCGGTACCTTATCGGGGTAAAGGGCCATGGACCGGGCGTTTTCGTATCCCCGCACCCTGGAGAGGTATATATCGTAATTGACACTTCCGGCATAAAGGTTTGCCAGGGTGTTTTTATGGCTTTCAAACTGCTGGTAAAACTGCTCGAAGGCTTTCCGTCGTATCTCCCGGTCCGGATCGATGAGAAAGGTGCTGAAGGTAGACTGACTTAAGGGTTTTGGCCCCAGAGGGGTATCTATCGTTCCGAAATCGAGGTCCACATCGGTAAGGGCACCAAAAGCCTTTGTTGGGGTTTGTGCCGATTCTGCCTGGAGAGCGAGGAGCCGCTCCTCATCCGCACTTAAAACATGGGGTTTGAAGTGGAGAATTTTCCGAAGGGCGATTTCAAAATCAGCAAGGCTGTCGCTTTTCAGGAATTCTTCCATCGTATTATCAGGAATTGCTTGAATCTCAGGTGTCTGGTAACTCGCCGCGGCATGGGCCTTGCTTGAAATAGCCATAAAACGGGCAAATCTCCCCTGCTGATCACTGTTCCCCGCATCCTCCGCTGTCCGCAGGAACGCGTAATGCCCAAGCCGTTCCTCAAGAATTTCAATCTTATTCATAAAATCAAGGCATTTCTTAAGGTTTTGAGCAGAAGTCCCCAGAGTGCCTTTAAATTTTTCTACCTGGGGGATCATCCCTTCATATTCCTTCAATTCCTCTTCCCAGGCTTTTTCGCCGGGAAAGAGTATTGAAAGGTCCCATGTGTGTGCGACGGGAATATCATCCCGTTTCGAAATAGTTGTTGTACCGCTCATTGATGTTCCTTTAACTCCTTAAGTATTGATCTAATTCTTGCCCCCGCTTTACCACGGTGGGATATTTGGTTTTTTAGTTCCCAGGGGAGTTCCGCTACCGTTTGACCATATTCCGGCAGGAAGAACACAGGATCATATCCAAATCCGCCTTCCCCCCTGGGCGATTCGGTGATAATTCCATCCATTGTCTCCTGGGCGATAAAAAAGCGATAGGGAGAGAGATAGAGAACCATGGCGCATACAAAGAAACCCTGGCGGTTTTTAACCCCCTTCATTTTTTCAAGAAGATAGGCGTTTCGCTCTCCAGCTTCCAGGTTTCTTCCGGTTTCTTCAGAACCGTAGCGAGCGGAGAAGATTCCCGGTTCTCCATTCAAAGCGGGGATTGAGAGTCCCGAATCATCAGCCAGTACAGGGTATTCCGCCTGGTTTCCAAGAGAGCGTGCTTTTTTCAAAGCATTTTCCAGGTAGGTCTCTCCATCTTCTTCCACGTCAAAGGTGAGTCCCGCTTCAGAAGGAAGGAGAATGCGATGATCAGGGAGGATCTTTTCGATCTCCTTCCGCTTATGGGAGTTTCCGCTTGCAAGAATTATTGTCATGGTACAAGAATATCCATAGATATGGAGCAAGTCCAGAGAATAACAGCAATTCTTATCCTGTTTTAAATTGTTTCTTGAGGTAAAAAAGCCCGGAATCGATGCTGCCTTTAGGGATATCCATAACTTCCGCGATCTCTGTATTTGTTGCCGAAAGTGAAACCTTGTTTATTTCCCCATTTACCGATAACAGTCGACGTTTTTCCTTCATGATGCAGTTTATAAGGTCTTCCCGTTCGTTTTCGGTAGCAGCGTAAAATAACTTTTCGTGGTTCCAGGTAAGCTGGTAGAAACAATTATTTCTTTTTGTTGACAGATGTCTTAAACGTTCTTTCCTGGCGATGATCCGGTCTCTGAGTTTCAGAATACATTGATGAAGCCAGTTCTCGTCTGCTCCGGTGACC
The DNA here is from genome assembly GCA_023131935.1 of Spirochaetales bacterium. Lineage (GTDB taxonomy): Bacteria > Spirochaetota > Spirochaetia > JAGLYY01 > JAGLYY01 > JAGLYY01. Next base: position 2,928 of record JAGLYY010000078.1, read on the forward strand.
TGCTGGACCGCCCGGATCATCTCATCATCCACCCTTATTGCCTCCTTCAAAAGGAGATAGATTAGCCTCTTTTGCGTTGACTTGCTTTTTACAGTCCCGCCATCTTCAATCCTGAGGATCTTTGCCGCTTCATCAGAGACACTCAAGCCCTCACCCGCCGGTTCGCAACAGGACTCGGTTTCATGGTACTGTTCCCAAAATGATTTTTTTTTAAGGATCCCCTCCTGAAAACTCTCCCTTCTTTTTCTGGAAGAGAAACTTTTCATCTGCCAGTTAAGGGAAACAGCAAGGTATGCTTCAAAAGGGGGCCCATCGTAGGTGAATCGTTGAATGAGTCCTGGAATTTTCGGGAAGAATTGTATAAAAAAATCGCTGCAGTCATCTTCATTCCAGCCCCTCCGCCTTCTTGGATAGGCATACACATCATGGCTGATTCTCAGAACAAGTTTTCTGAAACCCTTTCCGGTCTTTTTATAGTTGAGAACTTCTTTTGTGAGAGATTCCTGCATTTGACTCCCCTCCCTTTTTCTATGCAGTATTAAATAGCAGATATCGTGCCATTTTGTGTTGATCAGATCAGAGAGATGAAGCTGTTTCTTAACATTTCTTAACATTAGAATGGTTGACATTTTTTTTGAATTTCGGTTTACAAAGATCAGGTATTTGAGAATAGGCCTGCCTGGCTTTACCTGTCTATGGTTTTTTTTGTATCATTTAATTATGGATGTAAAGGAACTCGATTATTTTTATAACAAGTTTAAATATGGAGAAGACAACTTCCATAACCTCATGCAGTACAGGGTCCGGAAAATTCTTCTCATTTCCACCTTCTACGATGCCTATATCTTCGAACACGATTCCAAATTAGCCGATCAGATTGTCGGTGAATACCATCAACTCAATCTGACTACAGTTCCGAGGATGGTGAGTGCTCCTACCGGAAAGGAAGCCCTTAGAAAACTGGAGGGGGAGCATTTTGATCTCGTTATTACTACCATGCGGATCGGTGAAATCTCCCCCTTTGAATTAGCGGACAAGGTAAAAGAAATTTCGCCAGACACGGCGGTCCTTCTGCTTCTCACCGGAAAGACCGACATCAACCTGGTTAACCGGAACCAGCATCGTATGGAGAACATCGAAAACGTTTTTCTCTGGAATGGCAATTCCCGATTATTCCTGGCGATGATAAAGTACATTGAGGACAAGCGTAACGTACTTTACGACACCGAGAAGGGGTTTGTGCGGGTTATTCTCTTAGTGGAGGATTCCATCACCTTTTCATCCATGTATCTGCCCTTGTTGTATACCGAGATTATGGAACAAACCCAGCGCCTTATTGCCCAGGAACTGAACGACAACACAAAGTATCACCGTATGCGCACCAGGCCGAAGGTCCTTCTCGCCCGTACTTACGAAGAAGCGGTGGAAACAACGAACCGGTTTAAGGATTATCTCCTTGGGATAATCAGTGATGTGGAGTTCACCCACGGTGGTGAGATAGATCGGGAAGCGGGATTCAATCTCCTCAAAACGCTCCGGGAAGAGGGGAATGATGTGCCCGTTCTCCTTCAATCATCGGACCGCACAAAAAGGGAAACTGCCGAAAGGTTAAAAGTACAGTTTCTCTATAAGAGAGCGCCGACCCTGCTCGCCGAACTGCGCCATTTTATCTTAAGTAACCTCGGATTTGGGGATTTCGTTTTCAAAGATGAAGGAGGGCAAGAGATTAGCCGTGCCCACACTCTGAAGGATTTTGAGTCCATTTTTCCCACTGTACCGATCAAGTCATTACTCTTTCATGCCTCAAATGATCACTTTTCCGGATGGCTCACCGCCCATGGCGAGTTTCAGGTCGCCAGAAGGATAAAACCGGTCAAGGTTTCTGATTTTGGCAATCCTGAGGATATGCGGATCTTCCTGACCGATATCTTCAAAGAGGTCCGGGAGCAAAGGAACCGCGGTAAAATCGTCGATTTCGATGAATCGGTCCTTCAGCAGGAAAACGTAATCGTACGAATAGGCAGTGGTTCTCTCGGTGGAAAGGGAAGAGGATTAGCCTTTTTTAACACTCTCCTCGTTACCACCGAAATTGCGAAAAAATACGGGGACATCCGTATCCAGATCCCCCGGTCTTCCATTATTGGGACCCAGGAATTTGATCTCTTCATGCAGGAAAACGACCTTGAGAATATCCATCATCGGGCAAGCGATGAAGAGATAAAAAAGGTATTTCTCCAGGGACAACTTTCCGAACAGGTTATGGACCAGTTGATAATATATCTTAAGCACATTACCGGGCCCCTTGCTGTCCGCTCATCAGGGCTCCTTGAAGACAGCCAGTCTCAACCCTTTGCCGGGGTTTACGAAACCTACATGGTTCCCAATAACAGCCCCGATTTCAACACACGGTTAAGGCAGGTGTGTGACGCGATCAAGCTTGTTTACGCTTCGGTTTTCCTGGAAAACGCTGTTTCTTACATAGAAACCTTAAACTACGGTATCGAAGAGGAGAAGATGGCTGTCATCATTCAGGAACTTGTGGGAAACCGGTATGATGATATTTTTTACCCCCATTTCGCCGGGGTTGCTCAATCCCATAATTATTACCCAATCTCCCATATGGAACATGCTGACGGTGTTGTTATGCTCGCGGCGGGACTTGGTCAATCGGTTGTCAGGGGGGGCAGGGAGTATATGTTCTGTCCAAAGTATCCCGAAATCACATACGGCGCGGTCAAAGATCTCCTGCGCTCCTCTCAGACCCACTTTTTTGCACTTGATATGACAAAAGATAACTGTGACCTGTCGCGGGGGGAAGATGTGACCCTTCGCAATCCGCGGATTTCCGTCGCCGAAAAACAGGGGACCCTGCGGCATCTTGCATCGGTATGGGATAATGATAATGATCGAATCCTCGATGGCCTCTCCAATCCCGGACCTAGAATTGTAAACTTCGCCAATATTCTAAAGTACGAGTACTTCCCCCTGGCAAAGGTCTTGCAGGATATCCTTACCCTGTCTGAAATCGCGCTCGGTATTCCTGTGGAAATTGAGTTTGCCGTTGATCTTACGAAGAATCCCCGGGAAGGAATAGTGCCGACCTTCTACCTGCTTCAGGTCCGCCCTCTTTCGGTGAATCCAGAGGAGGCATCCATTGACCTGGACGGGATGGAACCTGGAGATCTCCTTCTCTACTCCCGGGAGGCCCTGGGGAATGGTCTCGTTGAAGATATACACGATATCCTCTACCTGGATCCCCATCGATTCGATAATACAAAAACCCATGAAATCCAGCAGGAGGTCGCGGAGTTTAACAAGCGGCTAAAGGAAACCACCGGTGGGTACATCCTGATTGGTCCGGGGCGATGGGGTACAAGAGACCGTTTTCTTGGTGTTCCGGTTACCTGGGGACAGATTAACCGTTCGAGGATTATTGTAGAAACAGGTCTTGAGGATTTTGATATTGAACCATCTCAAGGTTCCCATTTCTTTCATAACCTTGTAGCCATGAATGTCGGTTATTTAAACATTCCCTTCCATAACGCCGAAACTGCCTTTATTGACTGGAAATGGCTGAAGGAGCAGGAGGTAGTCGATGAGGGGACTTATTTCCGTCATATCCGTACAAAGACCCCCTTAAAGGTACAAATGGACGGCAAACATAGCGAGGCGGTAGTTTATAAGAATGAAGGCTGTAGGGGGAAGGCTGTAGGTGTTTAGGCTATAGGCTGTTAGGGTCGGATTATTCACTCAAAGTCAAATCACAAAAAAACACTACTTTCTTGTAATTATTTCATTGACAGCCGTGATTTCTGGAATTACTATGGGGCCAACTACCACACATAGCAAGGAGAAGCTGCATGAGCGCATATACCGAAAAGGTATTCGAGGGACTGAAAAAAAAGTATCATTGGGAAGGTGAATTCCTTCAGGCCGCGAAAGAGGTCATCGATTCCCTTTCAACAATCATCGACCAGGAACCTAAATACAAGAAATACAGAATCCTTGAAAGGCTCGTTGAGCCCGAAAGAGTTATCATATTCAGGGTCCCCTGGGTTGATGACAAGGGCGAAATTCATGTCAACACCGCTTACCGGGTTGAGTTTAACAGCGCCCTCGGACCCTACAAGGGCGGTTTAAGGTTTCACCCTTCGGTAAACCTCGGAATCCTCAAGTTCCTCGGTTTCGAGCAGATTTTCAAGAACAGCCTTACCGGTCTTCCCTTGGGCGGCGGTAAGGGTGGAGCTGACTTCGATCCTAAAGGCAAGAGCGATCTTGAAGTTATGAGATTCACCCAGTCTTTTATGAGTGAACTCTTCCGTCATATCGGTCCTAACACCGACATTCCTGCTGGTGACATCGGCGTTGGCGGTCGTGAGATCGGTTATATGTTCGGCCAGTACAAGAAACTGAAAAACGCTTTCGAAGGAGTTTTTACCGGTAAGGGCATAAACTGGGGCGGAAGCCTTATTCGGCCGGAAGCAACCGGTTACGGCGCGGTATATTTCGCCGAAGAGATGCTCAAGACCCGGAATGAATCCTTCGATGGGAAAAATGTCCTTGTTTCAGGTTCCGGAAACGTTGCCCAGTATGCCGCGCAGAAGATCAATGAGCTTGGCGGAAAGGTTATTTCCCTCTCCGACTCCGGCGGTTCAATCATTGATAAAGATGGTATCAAGGGTGAAAGATGGGAATACCTCATGGACCTCAAGAACAACCGCCGCGGCAGAATCAAAGAGTATGCCGAAGAATTCGGTTGTGAGTACTTTGAGGGAAAACGCCCGTGGGCACTCTCGAAAGCTGAAGTCGCGCTTCCCTGTGCCACTCAGAATGAAATGAACCTCGAAGAAGCGAAAGCCCTCGTTAATAACGGTGTCTTCTGTGTTTCCGAAGGCGCGAATATGCCTACCGAACCGAATGCCGTTGACTACTTCATCGAGAAAAAGATCCTCTTCGGACCTGGAAAAGCTGCAAACGCGGGTGGTGTCGCCACCTCCGGTCTTGAAATGTCTCAGAACAGCATGAGACTTGCATGGACCCGGGAAGAGGTTGATGCCAAACTCCACCAGATCATGATCAATATCCACTCAGCTTGTGTTAACGCGTCTGAGCAGGTAGGTACTGTTGGTAACTATGTAAACGGCGCAAACGTTGCTGGTTTCAAGAAGGTTGCCGACGCAATGATCGACATGGGTGTTGTGTAAGTGCCATAGATCTTATAAACGATTAATTTTGGTCCCCCGGTTTCCGGGGGCCTTTTTTATTTCCTGCCTCACAATCCGGTCGATTTTCTACTATTTTAAGAGTATCTTACAATAGGAGTATTACCTCCGTATCGAATAAAAGGGGGAGATGGATGGGGTTATCTTTTCTATATAAAGGCACGAAACAGGTGTCTCTTTTGCTCTTTCTGGTTTTTATCAGTTTGGGCCTTTCGGCCCAGAGTACCGACGGGGAACTCTTCAGTTTGGATGAGGAGGATCTGTTTTCCGATACCGAAATGGTGGAAGAGATCGATGAGGAGTCCTCCTTTTTAATCAAGGAGTCAGTCACCGAGGACCTCCTGGTTTCGGAGGGGGTGGAGCTGGGGGGTAGTTTCAGTTGTTCCATGAGCGGGAACTGGAACTGGGTGGGAAAATACATCGACCTGTCGGATCCTGACGATTTTAACTCCCGCGGCCTGACAGCGGACCTCCATGGGCGGCTTTTTTTTGATGCCCGTCCCGATGCCGATTTCAGGGTCTTCGGGAAAGCGGAGTTTGCCTATCCCTTTTCTTTTTTCACGGAGGACCCGGAAGGTAATCTTACCGAGGGTTCTATCAGGATCGTTGAGCTTTTCTCCGATTTCAACTGGAAAAACAGGTCGTTCTTTAAAGTGGGGAAACAGAATATCTCTTCGGGGGTAGGGTATTTCTTCAGTCCCGCCGATGTGTTAAGCCTTGCTTCCATTGATCCTGATGACCCGGAGGCGGAGCGGGAGGGACCTGTTGCCCTGAAAATTCACTTCCCTTTCAGCACGCACAACCTCTATGGATTTCTCATCATCCCCACCAATGCCCTGTCCGGGGATCTTGCCGGCGGCGATGTCAGCTATCCTGAGGATGTGGGACTCTCCGCCAGGGGTGAATTTTTCCTCTGGAACTGGGAATTTGGTATTGGGGCCTATTATCAGAAGAAACGGGTCCCAAGGTTTCTGAGTACTGCCAGCGGATCCTGGGGAGATTTTGATCTCTTTGCTGAAGTTACCGGGAGCTGGGGGTCCGACAGGACCTTTGTGCAAAAGGAGCCTCTGCCGTACAGCACCTACACGAAGGAGGATGAATTACTCCT
>JAGLYY010000079.1 GCA_023131935.1 Spirochaetales bacterium
AAAAGAAACAGACAGAAGAAAAAGAAATTGGTTCGCGCTTTTTTATCTTCTGCTGCTGGTATTTGAAATTTAGGGCCTGGTTTTGGGTAGACGCGCTTACATTCTCACGCTGTGCCGGATGGTTAAAGAATGCCCTTAATTCATAAGCGTCCATTTCCCGTGGATGCTTCAAATTGTGGAAGTAGATATATCTACGTACCCGGTAGATGTATGATTTCCCTGTGCGATAGTAATAGTGTTTTACCCGTAATGCATTCCGAAGCTGATCCAATAGCTTTGGGCTGTGAGATTGGGTTTATTTATCCATACATAATAACAAACAGGGCAAATGCAGTAACTGCTTCAATATCCTTGCAATAAAGCGCTATTTTAAGGAAGAAACTTGCAAAACTGCAGTCATTGTCATAATATACTGGTAAGTTTGAAATACTGTAGGAAGATATACCGCATCTCCGCTGAATAACCCCCCTATTTTTAGTACTATACTGCTGAATTGAAGTTTATTAGGGAGCTACGCTTCATATTTGCAGTATACTCAATAGTTCTCTCATTTGACACGATGTCCGACTGACAGGTATACTGCGGTGGAGGTGGTTTCATGACTACGGTCAAAGAAATAGAGGATGCGGTGTGTGCCCTCTCGGAGAAGGAATTCGACGCTTTCTCTTCTTGGTTCGATGCATACGAGGAAGAGCACTGGGATCGCCAGATCGAACACGACCAGAAGTCCGGCCCATTGCGTGACCTAATGGAGAAAGCACGAGCCGATTTCGAGGCGGGCAAGTGCAATCCTCTCTGATCCACTTTACCAGTCCTGATTTCTGGTCTTTCTACGATCGTCTGCAACCGCACATATGCCGGATTGCCGACAAGTACTTCGCCCTTCTCAAATCTGACCCGATACATCCATCTCTTCACCTCAAGAAGATTGGTGACCTATGGTCTGTTCGGGCAGGGATACACTACCGTGCAGTCGGGATAGACGCTCCGTCCGAAGCAAAGGGTATCCTCTGGATCTGGATTGGGTCACACGCTGAGTACGACCGCTTCATCAAACACAGATGAGAGAACCAGGGAATGCACTTGACGAAATTGGCTGCGCCAATTTCGCAAGTGATTCCAGCCGTTGTGCGGATGATGGATGGACCTAATCTGTAATGAACCTGATGACACGTGACGATTTCGATGTGCTTCTTGAAGGCCCGCATCGCAACTACTACCTCGGCCGCTGGGAGTACTTCTCGGTGGTGCTCGAAATCATTCAGAAATTGGATGTGGCGAGTATTCTTGAGATGGGGCCAGGGTGGATGCCGGTTGTGAAAGACGCCGACATTATGCTTGGACCCGAAGAGGACCATTTTGGACGACCTGGGTTTTTCCAGGGCAAGGTAATTATCCACGATGCAACGATTAAACCCTGGCCAATCGGAGACAGGGCCTATGACCTGCTTGTTGCCCTAAACGTATTCGAGCACTTGGACAATAAACAGAGCCGGGCTTTTCGTGAAGCGATGCGCGTTGCTAAGCGTGCTATACTGAGCTTTCCTTACGGATGGCAAGGTGGCGCGGCAAAGTGGATGCACCACATCCATCGCGACATTGACCGGGAACTGATACAGGACTGGACGCTCGGGGTTGAACCTAAACACGTGGTCGAGATTCCCCGTACTGGCTCTGAATTCAGCAAGGGGCCACGTTTGATATACTACTGGGAGTTTGATTAATTCAGAGGCCGGACCGCACAACAAGGCGCTCCAGCCGACGGTGTTCCGCCGCGGCTGAGCTTTGGTATTATGTAAATAAGGGTACAATAATGATCAAAATAGTATTTGCTACATTTTTGGTGGTTCTTAGCTGGTCATGTGTTAAGTCAACTACAGAAATACCGACATATTCTGTGGAAAAATTTCAGGACCTGAGAGGCGTGATTCTTCAACGCAACGAAATCGATCTGCGATCGTACGATCTCCGTGCTAACAATCTATCACTGACGGTTTTTGATACATTTACTGCTTGGCCAGAAAGGAAATACCTTCCTAAGGATTTCGATCCACAAAAATTTCTCGATATCGGGAAAGCACCAGGCTTGGGAATTTCTAAACTTCACCAACAAGGTATCACGGGCTCAGGTGTCAATGTAGCAATTATTGACCAGCCATTATTACTGGATCATATTGAGTACAAAGGAAAAATACTCTCATATAAAGAAATCGATACCGATAAAGCGGGTCCGCAAATGCATGGACCTGCAGTGACTAGCATCTTATGCGGTAATAATTGCGGGGTCGCTCCCGGTGTCAATATATTCTATTTTGCTATTCCTTCATGGAAGCGGGATTACAAATATTATATAAAAGCACTCGAAGAAATAATAGCTTATAACAATGGTAAAACAATAGATGACCAAATTCGCGTCGTCTCGATATCAAAAGGGTTTTCATCCGATGAACCTAATCTTGATAAATGGAAAGAGACAATTAATGAAGCGGAATCAAAGGGAATATATGTTATTCACTGCTCAGATAATATATTTGGTATAGGTTGTCCGATTGATATGGATCGTGACAATTTTGTAGATTATGGGCTCTGTAATTTTTATCAATCCAACACATTTCGGCAACAAGGTTTCCTATTTGCACCTGTAGATAACCGGACATATGCACGTTGGATGGAGACAGATGCCTACACATTCGATAGCATGGGCGGGCTCAGCTGGGCGGCACCGTATATCACCGGCGTAGCTGCACTTGGACTGCAAGTAAAATCAGATCTAGTGCCGGGCGAAATCCGCACTCATTTATATGAAACCGGGTATTCGTTTCAAAATGGGCGAATAGTTGATCCGATATCATTTATTGAAAAACTTCGTGATTTATAATACCGTACATAACCTTAAGGATTGAGACAAACGTGTTTTAATCCCTGTGGAAATCTGCGTAAGCAGATAGAATACCACCCAGATGGAATATATCATTTCTGGTGTGTCTGCATATATGACCGTAAAATAGCATTGATACGTGTTTGGTAACCCTTCCCAAGTGTTTTTAACCAATCAAGGATATCATCATCTATTCGAATGGTAATAGGTTTTTTCTTTCTGACCAGTTGATTCGGTCCAGGAATTAAATCCACTACCACCCTTCCCGTCTCAATAGCTTCGATAATATCCGCAGGAGCATCTTTATAACTAGTTTCCTTTTTCATATCTTTTCCTCCCTTGTCTCCAGTATCCAGCACCAAATATACGGATCATGTTATTGTTGATTGTGAATCTCACAGTTGCAACTTTTTCATTTACCATACCAAAACAGAAATACCGGTGTTCATCTGGCGTACTATGGTTTTTGTCGTTGATTATCAATTTCTTAGGATCAAAAAAAGCCTCTTGCGCATCTATAAAATCAATACCGTGTTTTTCAATATTTATTTCATTTTTCTTCTCATCCCATGTGAATTCCATACGTACAGTATAGTATCTGTACATACATATGTCAATACATTGCCTTTCAGGATCCGCTTTCGCGGACGATAGCTAATCCACTCCACTCAGAAAGGGAGAACCGATTCGTCTTGATTGGATATTCTTATAGGAATAAATTATTAGTAGTGCTTACACATGGTCTCGCTCTCGCTTTCACTGTATTTGCCTTTAATCTGATTGGCGATACCCTGGCAGAAAAACTTAATCCAAGGGTTCTAAAATAGGGCCAGCCTACGAACCCCATGTGGGAGTATATGAATGCATTCCTTGGGAGTTCTGAGTATGGAGAGTTGATCCTTAAATTCCCGAATGTTAAGTACGCTGTTTCGGGGCATGTTCACTATAGAAAACGGAAAGTAATGAAAGGTATTGAGTTTATCTGTAATTGTCTGGGGTATCGAAGCGAATGGCATGAGAATGGTGATGTGGATGTAGAGGTGGATCGGGCCATGATGATGATTGAGATTTAATAAACCGGAATTATCTCTGATCTCTCATTGATTATTTCTATTTCAATGGGCAGGAGATTGATAGCAAAAACCCCTCTCCATAACTACTCTCATGTCGCAGGACAGCACTCCAGGGGAGCAAACGGTCAGTCATCATGGTTAATCCCTGACCAGGAGAATAGTCCGTGGATCCGCAGCCATTATCAGCAATGATAAGAATAAGTTTATCATTTCTAAATTGCAGAACAAGATCCACTTTGCTGGCGTGACCATGTTTTACTGCATTGGTAATGCCTTCCTGGCAACAACGGTATAAAGCAGATATTAATCCAGGATCTAAAGGGCATTCTGATCCCTGGAGTGTTGGTTCGATTGTAAAATTCATCGAGGAAAAAGATTCAGCTAATTGATGTAAAGATTCAGAGAGTAGAGTTTGAGGTTTAAAAACATAATGTTCAATATTATCCGTATCCTCCAAACATTTTATACAGACTTGTTCAGCTTGAATTATAGCGGTGTATGCTTCAGATGAGTTATGAGCGGAGAGTAATTTCGCCGATTGCAAAAGAAGGATAATTTGTGTCAGGGAATGGCCTAAAAGATCATGGAGTTCGCGTCGTGCGTGATTCATTGTTTCGGAGGCAACCAGTTCCAAACGCTTTGCGTTGTTCAGTTGTATTTGGCCGGTTAGCTTTTTCAGTTTCTCATTTGCTGTTGATTGTTCTCTCTGAAGAGATCGTAAAAAACTTATATCGGATAAATGGTAAAGTGTTTGTTTTTTTTTGTGAGATATATTTATTATTCGGTACTCCCGGTCTTCAAATGAGAACACATGGTCTGCAGAACGATCTATGACATGAGAAACTAACTTCTCTTCTCCATAGAGAAGCTGGTTGCGGCGGTCTAAAATAATAATAGGACTTTCTAAACCTGTGATAATGGTGTTGTATGCTATAGGTAAAACACCTAAAAAGTGATACCGGAAGGCAGCAAAGGCTAAGAAAAATAGTGAAATGGTTATGGCAATAGGGGTGTAGTCAAATACGGGTTCAATAAACCCGGCTATATAGAGAATATTGAAAAGCAAGGGAAATAGAGCGGCTGCAGTAAGTAATTGCTCCTGTTGCGATTTTGTTTTCTGCCGTACCATTCCCATTATCAGCATGACGATGCTTGAAAGGATCATGAGATAAGTAAAGAGGGCGTGCCAGTAGAAAAGAGGCCCAAAAGTATCGCCATAAAAATCGAAAGTGCTGTAAAAAAGATGGTGTAACGGGTTTGTGCTAATAAAGATAAAAGTGAGTAAGGATAAATAGTATAGGACCCGAAGAATTGCCTTCCCGGGATTACGCCGGAACACTAAATAGTAGACAAAATGAAAGAAACAGACCCCTATAAAACTGACCCCGATATACTGAATAACAATAAAAATCCAGCGAAGAGTAACATTAGGAGCAATAGTTTTAAGCATCTTGCAAATTATCCACAGAATTAGGCAAACTTGTAGAAATATATAGCGTTTTAGTAATACAGATTTTTGAGTACGGAGAATGAGGTTGGTATTAATCCATAAAGTTAATGTCAGAGCTAATAGATGGAATAATTGAATCCAAAAAATATCCTGAGCATCCGCAAGACTCATTTCCAAAATTTATACCAACCCTTCTTTTAATGCAGTTACAGCGATTTGTGTACGAGCTTGCAAAGACATTTTACTTAAAATTGAAGACACTCGATTTTTTATAGTACCTTCGGAATTATTTTCAAGGAAAGATATTTCCTTATTACTCATTCCTTGAACGATATAACTGATAATGGTTAAATCTTTTTTGGTTAAACAGTAAGAATTATTAGGTGGCAGCGATCCGGGTATCGGCAAATTTGTATTCAAGTAGGGTTGTATACTTGGATGATAAACGATTAATCCACCGGCAACGGCTTTTAGGGCATTTATGAAAACGGTTGGTTCTATATCTTTTAACAAGAATCCCGCTACTCCGATTTCTATCGCTTTACGTATAGAATCGGGATTATCGAAGGTCGTCAATAAAACTACGGGTAGATGAGGAAAAGCTTGCATGGCTCTTTTCGCAGTTTCAATTCCATCCATTTGGGGCATATAAATATCTAAAACAGCTATATCGGGTTGATGTTCTGAAATTTTGACCAAAGCTTCAGCTCCATTGGAAGCTGTAGCAACAACTTCAATTTCATCTTCTTCTGAAAGTAAGATCTTTAAAGATGAAAGAATTAGAGGTTGATCTTCGGCAAGAATGATTTTCATGATATTTCCTTCCCCTTCCTGTAAGGAAGAGTATGAACGGCTGTTCTAATCTGAGTCATAACTTCCTTACTTTCTATCAAAGCTTGATTTAAGTCTTTTTGATCGGATGAGTTTGTTTCAGCTAAATGGTGCAGATCTTCAGCAAGTATTTTAAGATGAGATGTTATGGTTTTGGTCGTTTTTTTTGATAATTCTTCGGCTAAGCGGGATCGTTCCAAGGATATCGCCACGCGACCCTGTTTTCTAAGCCAGTCATTTTCTAAGTGCAGTAGTCTTCCCATTTCCTCTCGTTGATTGATTAGCCTCTGCTCATCGGTCAAATCGGTTAGAAAAAGGAGATACCCCTGTAGACCATGCGCTCCCAGGCGACGGTATGTCCAGCGGTAATGACGTCCGGAAATCTCCATATTTCCATCAGAATCCTTATTTTCAAGAAGTTTATTATAGAGTGATTCAAGAGCTTCTCTGTTGTCGGTTGAAGCAGCAGCAGATCGTTTCAGGAAAGAGTTTAGAGTCTCATCATGGTAAGGTTCCAGTGGAGTTAACACTGTTTGGCCACAGGATAAAATTTGGCCGGAAGGGCTGGTAATAAGGTAGTGGCCTCGCAGCGTTTCCATTATCCATCTGTGGGCTTCCGGGGTTGTAAAGGAGATGAGTTTATTACCCTTTAACTTACTGATAATCAGCAACAAACCAAAAAAGAGAGTGCCGCTTATGCAAATGACATTCAGAAGAAAGAGTAAAACTTTAGTTGCCGGGTAAGGGCAGGTCCTTGACAAAGGCCAGAAAACAAAAATTCCGGCAAAGAAACACAGGAACAACACTAAAACTTTTGATCCTTTGTATTCTTTACGATAAACCAGGGACGGTAAAAGCAAGCTTAAAAAGATAATGGAAAGTGCATAAAAGAAGATGTTGGATAAAGAATAATAAGGAATCATAACAAATAATACCAAAATTTGTTTGAATATTACTATAGCAGTACAAATAATATGACTTTCGTTATGGGAAATAGTGCCTAAGGTTAGTAGAAAATGACGAAGGTTACAACTGGATAGGGACCCTGTAGCGATATAGTAAGTAACAAGGAGATATAAATGAAAAGATTTGCGTTTGTATTTATTACATTACTAGCAGCGCTAATATTAACAGGCTGTCCGGGGGTTGTTGCGGAACCTGAGCCGGACCCTGTTCCTGATCCTGTGACCTATTCCCTGCGTGATACCGGACCTGCGGGCGGTTTGATATTTTATATTGATGAAGCGGATGCTTTCAGCTGGGACTATCTGGAAGCAGCGCCAGCAGATCAGTCTTCAGCACAGGCATGGATAGAAGGAGGAAGCACCCAGACTACAGAAAATGGCAATACTTCTACCGGAATAGGAACAGGTTCGGCAAACACTGACGCTATTATAGCTCAGACCGATCATACTGTAAGTGCGGCACAAATATGTAGAGATTATGATGGTGGCGGTATGACCGACTGGTTTCTGCCGTCGAAAGACGAGCTGAACTTAATGTATACAAACTTGCGTCAGCAAAGTGTTGGCGATTTTACTGGTGACTTCTATTGGAGTTCGTCGGAGTTCAATGATACCAGCGCAAGGAGACAGTATTTTTTCGATGGGAATCAGAACTTCACCTCTAAGTTCGGCGTTTTCTTGGTGCGTGCAGCCCGGGCTTTTTAGACAGTGAGCAGTGAGCAGAATATTGTTGACTGCTCCCTTCGATACGATTGCTGCGCAATCACTCAGGGAGCGATCCTTCGGTTGCTGAGTAGCGAAGAATGAGCGTATCGAAGTAATCGAAACAACTG
>JAGLYY010000008.1 GCA_023131935.1 Spirochaetales bacterium
TATTCAGAACAAATGGAATATCTTCCCCTTCATCATTCAGGTAGGTAAAGCCGGAGACAAAATCCTCCATGACAGCCGGTAGATACATAGCCTGCCATACGGTTACCGGTTTATCGATATCAGCTCCCTGAAGAAATGAAAGAAACCAGCTTGCAGCTGTATTCTGTGAGGTGAAACGGAGAAAACTATGCCTGTAAGTTGTATCTGCGGAGAAATTTGAAGCAGCCTCAAGCTGTCCGTCTACGGCCATATCAAGATAATCCCTGATCCTTGTTGAACAGTTATCTTCATAATGATGGTACAGATAATTCCTGTTTTCAGGCATTACAATCTGATTGAGAGCCGCGGCTACTTCAATTTTTTTTTCAGGACTTATATCCAGGGTATATGCGGTAATAGTCCGGTTTTCAGTAATGACATATCTGAGGTATGATTTTGAAGCTTTAGCAGCCGCAATATATATGAGCCTTCCCATAACAAAATTTCTGATAAAATCTCTTTCTTCGAAAGAGAAATTACCGAAATCATAGAACAGATTTCTTCCGGTTTTATGGTTTTCAACTATCAGGCCTGTATGCCCCCAATAGGAATAGATCGGATCTCCCTGACCGATAATGATAAGTGTTATGTCCAGATCATCCCCTGAAAATTGTTCAGCTGAAAGAAGTGACGCGCAAAACAATATAAACAGTATAAAAAACAAATTTCTGATATTTCTCATGAGGGTGATTATTGCATATGCTTATCGTATAAATCAAGATTTCTCAACTTCATGGCACTTCTAAAAGATTTCATTGCATATTCCGCTGTTTTCAATTAACATAACAATGTCATAAAAAAGTGGCCGAAGGGACCTGCATGGAAGATCTTTTTTCCCTCCATAAACTCGAGTATGGTAGTAAACCTGAAGTAGTAACAGCTGCTCCGGGAGTGGTGAATCTGTTAGGGGAACACACAGTCGCTGAAGATGGGTACGTCCTTCAGGCGGCATTAAACCGATCAGTTCGAATTGCCATGTCGAAACGGAGGGACAATTCACTTAAATTTTACTCCTCAAATCTCAACGAACGAAAACGAACGACCATACCAAATCTGAAATACAAACGGGAGGACCGATGGGGGAATTATCCCAAAGGGGTTCTTTCGCAGCTCGGGCAGCTTGGGCATTCCTTCCGGGGTGTAAACATATCAATTCAGAGTGATATCCCCCCGGCAATCGGCCTTGGATCTTCAGCAGCCCTGGGGATAGCGACAGCCATTGCATTGAAACACCTCTATAAACTTGATATTCCCGAAAGCCAGATTATTCAAAGCGCTTTTCTCGGAGAAACGAAATTCATGGAGATTGATACTCAAGTGTGCGATCACATCGTTTCCGCGGTCGCCAAAAAGGGGTATCTGATTTTTCTGGACCTCCGTTCTCTCCAGTATGATTTTATTCCCTTACACATGGGGGAGTACCGGTTTCTTATTACTAATTCCCATGTCCCCCTTTCATCGATAAACACCGAACTTGCCGAGAGGAAGTTATCCTGCCGAAGATGTGTGGAAGAGCTGGGACAGAAGAAAGCCGGCAGCTCCCTCCGGGATTTTTCTTCGAAGGATTTGAAGAACGGTCTGGGCATCATACCGGAGGGGCTTCGCAGGATCTGCACCCATGTGGTAGAGGAGAACGAGCGGACCCTTGAGGGGAAACAGGCCCTCCTTTCCGGCGATCTTGTCACTTTCGGTAAACTGATGAACAGGTCTCATGAGAGTTTGCGGGATAATTTCGAGGTCTCCTGTCCCGAACTGGATTGGATGGTAAAACGAGCCCAGGATATTGATGGTATCATCGGGTCCCGTCTTTCCGGGCCAGGGTTCGGGGGATGCACAATCTCCATTATTCATGAAGGGGCCATGCCGGCCTATAGGGAGCGGCTAGATGAGTATGAGAGGATTTTCGGGTTCAAGGCGGAAACTTTCTTCTGTGAACCCTCCGCCGGGGTCCAGGTTATCTATCCTTAAGTAGCTATAGTGAGCCATAGTGAGAAGTATATGAGGGAAAAGAGTGATTATATTATTATCAAATGACGACGGCATCGACAGTACCGGTCTTAAGACCCTTGAGGAAGTATTTGCGGATCATGAAGTCTGGACAGTTGCTCCGGACGGAGACCGGAGCGGCAGGTCCCACTCAATAACCCTGTCGGAACCGGTAAAAATGCGCCGGATAGGGGAACGGCGGTTTGCCTGCGGCGGCAGTCCCGCCGATTGTATCATGCTTGCCTTTCTTGGGGCGATACCGGTAACCCCTGATATTGTTGTATCGGGAATAAATCACGGACCCAACCTAGGGACCGATATCATCTATTCAGGGACCGCGGCTGCTGCCAGGCAGGGAGCTTTGATGGGTCATCCCTCAATTGCTATTTCCATAGCCGCGTTTTCCTCTCCGCTGAATTTTTATCCCGGCGCCAGATTCGTTGCGGCTAATCTTGAAATCTTCAAAAATCTATGGAATCCGGAACACTTTATTAACATTAACTTCCCGAATGTAGAGGATGGCACAGAGATGGAGGTCGTTGTTACCCACCCGGCACGCCGGTTTTATCGGGATGAGCTTCGAAGTTATACCGCCCCGAATAAGGACATTTATTACTTTCTACACGGGTCCCTCATAGAGGGTGGAGAGGATCCGGAATCAGATTGGGGGGCCATAAAAGCTGGAAAATTATCCGTTTCTCCAGTATATCTCCATCCTGTCATCCACCGGATGGATGATGTCTATCGAAAAACAAACTACCGGAAACCGGAAGAGGCATGAGCGATACATTTGAACGAGGCGTAACATTCTATCAGGAGGGATTGTATCGAAAAGCGTTGGCGCAATTTGATGTCTGTGATGATGATCCCGCGGAAAACACCCTCCTTTCCTATTACCTGGGGCTATGCCACACAAAACTGGAAAATTACGAAAAGGCACTGCTTTTTCTTGAACAGGTGGTTACCTCCCATGACAATATCATCCATATTTATCAGAGCAGGCTTATCCTGTCTTACATCTACAGCATTACCGGCCGTTTGCGTTTGGCGGAGTTTGAAATCAAAAAGCTGCTAGAGGCTGGATATGAATCTCCCCAGGTGTACTCCGCGGCGGGATATGTCTATTATGAACTGGGAAAAACCGAGGACAGCCTTGAATTCCTGCTCAAAGCCCTCAACATCGAGCCTGATAACTCTAATGCCCTGAATTCGGTTGGTTACATCATGGCGGAGGAAGATCTGGATATCCCTTCCGCACTTTCTTACTGCCGCCGGGCGGTAGATCTGTCTCCTGAAAATCCTTCCTACCTCGACTCCCTGGGTTGGGCCTGCTTTAAAGCGGGAGATTTGATGGAGGCAAAACAGCACCTTACAAAAGCATTCACTCTCGCCGAGGGGCACCGGACCATCTCCGGCCACCTTCGGGACCTTCTCGAAAGGGAGAGGCTGTAGGTGGATAGGGAAGAAGGCTGTAGGTGGATAGGCTGTAGGCTGTTAGGTTGTAGGGAGTAGGATCGGGGTGTGGGAAATAAATGGTATATGTATCACTTGCTTGGATCAAGAACGCTGATTGGTACCATAAGACATAGTTCATTCAGAAGGAAAGAGCAGATAAGACTCAGGAACTTCTGAATGACGCCTTTATTATTGTTAAAGACATGGCAGATGAAATGACAGTACTTGAGAATAACATAAATAAGTATAAGATTGCTACCATTGTTGCAGGAACGGTTACACTGATCTCAATAATCTTCCACGTATATAACATGTACCTATGGAGGGAGATAATTAAATGAAGCTTGAATTTTGTCAATTTTCACAATATTGACCCCCGCGTAATCGCAATACTGACCCCCTTAAAAACAATCGGATAGCTTCGGCCTCCAAGAGGGTATCTGATGGATAAAAGGAAGATGGATATGTACAGAATAGAAGACGCGGCATAAGCACTTTTGGATAATATGCTAATCAAGCAAATTGCCCGTCATGCAGACCTTGCAAAGCCTTATGTCAGAAGCTTAAGAACACCCTGCCTGTTATCTGAAAGCACAATTGCATCCAGAGTGGCATCAAGTTTTTTGAAATCACTCACCGAATGGATTCGATTTTTCTCATCTTCTGTAAGTCCAGTTACTACTATTAAGAGGCAACTGGTGAACAGAGATGATGCATAGGCTGCGCAACTGTCTGAATTAGGATTCGTAGGATTAAGGGATGATAGGATTTTAATAAGATGAAATATCAGGAACTGACACATGAGATTATTGGTTGTGCCATGAAGGTCCATTCAACATTGGGTAATGGCTTTCAGGAAGTAATTT
>JAGLYY010000080.1 GCA_023131935.1 Spirochaetales bacterium
CGGTTAAGTCATCAAGATATTCTTTTCCTATATTAGCCATTGTAATAGTCTTTTTGATAAATTCTGTCAATAATTATATCTAAATAATCGAGTTTGGCTCCCACTTTTTAGCATTTGTATTTAATTATAACTATTAAATCAATCTAAGTCAAGAGATTTGTACTGAGAAAAATTAATACTCTAATTGTCTTAAGAGAATACTCTATGAAAAGCACCATTATCACACAAATTCATCGAGAAGTCCGCCTGATGCGGACAACGCAACAATTTCTATCCAGGATTACCATCCTTCGCTTGGAATTTACCCTGAGCTTATCGAAGGGCTCAGGACAGGGATGTATGATGTAAGATGTATAACAAGTTAAAAGTAAAAAGTGAAAAGTTTAATCTAGATATTGTAAATCTCTTTAGTGAAATTATTTTACAAATAGAATCTTTCTTGTCTCTGTGTAACTCCCTTGAGACAATCTGCAGTAGTAGATACCTGAGGGAAGTAACTTCCCAAAGTCATCCCTCCCATCCCATTCCACTGTCGTGGTAAGTGAAAAGTAAAAAGGTAAAAGTGAAATCTCCCTCACTTTCCGCCCCGAAACATCGAAGATCCTTAACGAGATATCAGATTCATTGTTTCTGTTTTCTGGATTCTGACCTCTGTCTTCTGTTATCTGGAATCTTATTTCTACCTTTTTGCAGAACGGATTAGGGTTCGTTCTTAAGTAAAATGCCGGTTCACTATTTTTTGCAAATTCCTCTACCCCAGGTATCAACGTATCTGCCAGAACCTCTACATCGTCTATGCCAAAGAACCACGGAAAATGGTAATAATAGCTCATAACAAAAGCGACGAATACACTATCTTCTCCGGCAAATTCTGATATATCGATTGCCACGGGTATAAAGGTATCAGGTGGCGACGGAATAGGGGGTGAAAACGAATACACACTATGCCATGCGAATGGATCAGTTGGATCCGTTGTAAGCCATACATTAAACCATTGACACATAATAGGGTAAAGTCCATTCATAGCCCAGAAGCGAAGTTCGGCATTATGGACTTCAGACAGGTCGAGTGGCTGTGCTAACAGTAAAATTTCCTCTACCAACGTGTCGGGATTGACTCCGTGGACAGTGTCCATTACACAATGAGTCGGAGAGTGGAATAAAGATGTAGTGAGATGCCAGTTGCTGTCAGCTACCCAATTATCCAGTCCGTTTTCAAAATCGTCATAAAAAATAGTATGTAAAATTGGTTCACCAATAGTGAACCAGAGAGTGTCACACCAGTTTCCTCCCATTTGCGTTGTTATGTTCACCACGAAAGTACCTTTCTGACCTGCAGGGAATGAGGAAGCTATCTCAAAAATAAAAGGATCTTCTTCATTAATTACAACGGAATCTGCAGGAATGTCTCCAAAATAGGAAGTACTGTCAAGCACAGAGATGAGTGGATCCAGACTATAAAGAGTTGCTTCCACTCCCGTAACTCCGATATGATAAGACTTCAATCCAATACGTAGTTCTATTGTTTCTCCTGGATCAGGATTTCCATTTCCATTACCGCTCAACTCATTCAGGTACCGCCCCATTAACGAAATATACTCTTCTCCAAGTGATGGAATAGAATTCATAGCAGCGAGTGCATCAAGTCTGCCCCATCCATATCCGTTATTCGGAACTGTATCTCCCAGGTGTACAGCATTATCAAGAAGGACATTGTAGATCGTGTTATAATCGAGTGAGGGATCCTTCTGAAGCATCAGGGCAATAACACCTGCTACATGAGGACAGGAACACGAGGTACCAGTATTATCTGTATAACCACCGGGCGCTGCAGTTCTAATATCTGTTCCAGGTGCACACAGATCGGGCTTGATAAGATTCCAATCTGGTCTTGCCCAATAAGTAGTATCATTCCAGGGCCAGTGGTCTGGAGCCGGTCCCCAACTTGAAACATGGGAAAGACCATCATTCTGATCAGTATTCCCCACACCAATAACTGTAGGATAATCACCAGGACAACCTATTTTAGAAGAGTCGTTTCCTATGGCAAAAACCGGTATAAAACCGAGACGCCGCAGATTCAACAGTGATTGCCAGTCAGACAGACTCTGCCAGTAATCACCCCAGGAGCAAGAGAGAATTCTTATGTCCACGCCAGAATCTATGAGGGAAGCATACCACTCATAGGAAGCAAATATATATTGTTGCGGTAACCCACCAAAATCATCAGTCACCTTCGCCATTGCGAATTTTGCTCCCGGAGCAACACCTATGTCTTCTGTAAATGGTCCTGGTCCATCGCCACCCACTGCAATACTTGTTACACCGGTCCCATGACCGTCAAAACCGTGAGGACGTGAGAGACTATCATTAGCGTCAAACCATAGTCCTGAAAAATGCTCTATCAAAGAAGGATGGCTTGTATCAACACCAGTGTCGATAAAACCTATAATAACATCGTCACCCATGTATCCCTGTGCCCATACCTGGTCAGCTCTTATCTTTAATATGTTCCATGGTATAGGAAATGTGTTAAAATTATATTTGACCGGATTCATATGCTGTTCCAAAGGCAAATAGTAATCGTGAGTCTCTATAAGTAGAACATCCTCTCTCTTAACAAGTTCTGTAATAATATCTTTTTTAACTGTGATTACCAGCCCATTGAATATCCAGAATGGAATAACAGACGTTACCTTGCTTTTATCTTTTGCAGAGAGATACGTCAGAATCGGTTCTTGATTCTCGGAGATTTGATCGCGAAGAAATTTTAGGGTCTCACGCCGATTTAGCTCCTTCGGTAACTTAAACTCCTCGTGCTCTTTCATATTCACTACTACCGTTATAAACTCGTTTTCATCCAACTCCTGCATCTGATTTTCTAATCGGGGAGAAATTTTCTCTAACAAGCTTCCGCTAAAATCCTCGGTCGCAAGAGCCGGCATACTGACTATAAATATCAAAATTTGTGTAACAAACACCAATCTCATCTTACCTCCTATTTTACGACAATCATCTTTCTCAATCGTGAATAATTACCAGCCACCAATTTATAGAAGTAGATACCATTAGGAACCCTGTCGCCATTATTTTTTCTTCCATCCCATATAACATTATATTCGCCAGCTTCCTGAGAACCATTGAATAATGTTCTTATGCTCCGACCTGCTACATCATATATGCTTATGTCAACCATTCCTTTTTCAGATAAGGCATAGTTTATCCGGGTAAATTTAGTCAACGGGTTTGGCATGTTTTGACTCAAGTTGAACTTCAGGAATTGAATGCAAGGTTTTTCTGCTACACCAGTCTCGCCAACATAGACTATTCCTTCAAAAGGAATACAATCCTGAGCCGTGACCGTGATGTCCATAGTCCCTTCAGAAACTGGGTCGATTGTCAATGTTACACTTCCACTTATGTTAGTGTAATCATATGCATAAACTTCGCTTCCTTTCATCACACATACCAAAGCATCCTGAACAGGATTCCCATTTGTCTCTACTGTGACAGTATAACTCTGCGGACCTACAGGTATTGAGTCATCACATGATACTGAAAACGTGTCTGGTATATTCTTCTTCCTCATTGGAAGTTCTGGGTCGCCGAAAAGATTCCACTCATAAATACAAACTCGCCAAAGATGAGCTTCTGGTATATGAGTAGTATCAATGGCAAGAGGTACGAATTCATCCCTGGCAGCTACATTTGCTGCGCCTGCGTGATATACATTATCGTCCAGGAATGACCTATAGAATTCCAGATCGAGCAGTTCAGAAGGACCTATAACACCTGAAGAACCCCAGCCGGCTCCTGCATTCCCTATGATAGCCACTGTTCCTCCTGCAGAATTATTCATAAAGTGTTCACATAGACAATCTCCGTATTCAGGAGCATCGCAAAACCATCCAATCATACATGAAATAGCAGTGCCGATTGAGTATCTCGGTGCATTGGTCAGGTTATTAGCATCAGTCGTATCCATTATAATAACCCCATTACTATAATGGACATCTACACAACTTCCATGTAGTGCGGACTCGAAGTAACCATATCCCTCATTAAGCACATCTGGTAGTGTAGTCAGATCATCTCCCTGTGACTGGTATAATTCGTTTATATCCCATCCAGATGGAATATGATTTGCAATTGAATCACAGACCACATCGCCCCAGTAGGTACCAAAGAGATGCCCTGCTACGAGTAGGATGCTTTGCTCATAAGAACCTGCCGGCGTTTTTTCATAAGCGAGTGTTTTTTCAACAAATGTTATTATTTGTAATGTATTATCCACGCTTGCCCTGCCTACATAAACATCTGAGTACATATCAACACTATCCACTGGGTCACCATATACATGATCTCCGTTTGCATCCCAGGTTCCGTCCAAATCGCTGAAGTAAAGGTCAGCACAACAGATAGAATGGATAAATCCAGCCTCACACCCTCTCACAATATCATTACTAAATCCACCAAACCAGCTTGCTGAATCAGCATCAACACCAATTAGAACCCATACAAGACCAGAGTCTGCAAATAGTTCCTTTTCATAATTCCTGAACTTCTCGGCTCTATCATAGCCTGAATAATGTGTCCCTATCCATTCAACAGTTCTTATCGCAGTCGGCACACCCTTTTTGGTTTTCCAATTGGCAAGCGGTTCAAAATATGGGACAAGGCTATCCTCAGTCAGGATTAAATACTGGATCTCTCCATTGGTAAGGGACAGTAATGGCGGAGAAAAACGATGAACGTCCTCAGGGTTTGCTACGTGTAAAGCCTGTAATGCTTGTTTTAATTGCACTTCTGTTTTCGGCTCGACTATCCTGACTCCCTCTTTGTATGTAAGTCTTATAGTTATAGTTTTACACAGAATCAGCTTTCGCTCTGCTGGATAGTATTGAACAGGGTAAACAGAAATTCCACACAACCTGTATCCTGTTTTAGTACCCGTACCACTCCAGGTAACAATATTGCCAGGATATAGATCTGTAGAACTGTAAATCACCTCATCAGGTTCAATGAACTCTGGCTTATTTTGTGAAATAGGATAAAAAGGTTGAGCAGGTAACACAAAAAATTCACCAGGAATAGGGATTTTCGTGCATGCAATCACTTCTACCTTTTCTATACTTGCCGATGGCGGGATTACAAAGGTAATCGGAAAACGCGGGAGTGATGGTTTGCCCACATTGCCTGAGCAGACAGCACCACTCATACTAACCACATCATACCCGTTAAACTTTTCAAACAAGATATCAGATGGCAAGTAAGTAAATGTCTTTATTATTTCACCACCAGATGCAGTACTGAAGAGCACAAACAATAATACTTTACAAAACAATATTTTCATCTTTTCCTCCTCTCTCAAATATTAACATTCACATTATACGATAAAATATGTCTCATTTTGGAGAAATATGGGCTTACAAACCCAATGTATCATAGGACATTTACAGTATTTCTTTTGCTATTGACAAGTAAACACTATTATGTTATTATTTTTCCACATATGAACAACAAACTATTAAAACTACGCCTTAATGCCGTACAATATTATCTCAATAATGGGGACTCTTTAAGGAAAACTGCCTTGATGTTTCATATTGCTTACAGAACACTTTTCAAATGGGTTAAGTTATATAAGGAACAAGGAGAAGCGAGGCTCTTATCAACCTATAAAAGACCCTGGAACAAAACCCCAAAAGAGTTAGAGGAAAAAATAATGCTTTTGAAGGAAAAGGATCCAGGTTTAACTCTTAAAAAGGCAAAGGAAATTCTTAAAAGTGAGAGTATTAAAATTTCGATTAAAGGGATATGGGGAATTTGGAAAAGGTATGGTTATGCAGGATTTAAAAAAGAAAACCTGACTAATGAGTTTACAGAAAACGTTTCCTGGTCAAAAGAGGCAATTGGAAAATTAAACCAAGCAAAAGAAATATACAATATCGGAAATATAAATGAATCTGCACAAATATTAAATTCTATTCCCGTCCTTCCCAAAAATGATTTCATCTTTCAAATTCCTGATAGTTATTTGAATCTAAGAAGGCAAGTAGAAAAAATACCTTCTCTGTTTGGAAAGATCCCGGTTCAATCTTATCTAAAGAAAATAAGAGATCTTTACAAGAAGTGTAAAAAAAGAAATCTATATTATTCTGCTATCAGGGTGGGGATTGCAGAAGTCATGGCATTATCATGGACAGGGGAACCAATGAAGCAGTTGAAAAAAACTGAAGAATTAAAAAACATACTCAAGAGAACAGAAAATTATTATTCTAATTCTACTCTTTTACTGCGGTTTTCACTTCTGATTTCAGAGGGTATTACCTGCACACATCTTTTGGAAATAGGAAGAGCATCTGAGATAGCCAGATCCTGTAGAAAGATGCTGAGAAGACAGAAATATACATCTTCTTGCTTTATGTTGAACCTTGGAATTTTGAATACTCATTTAGACAATTTTAAAGAAGCAGAATACTGGTATTTGAAAACATTAGAAAAAGAGAGTGGGAAGTCAAAAAAGATGATTGAGAGCTATCTTGCAAATATATTTTATCTCAAAGGAGAATATAAGAAAGCGATCCATGCCTTGAAAAATGCAGAGTTACCCGAATGGGGACAGCGCTCCAGGATACTTCATTGTCACTCTATGCAATCACTCATCAACGGAATGCCCCACAAAGCAATTTCACTTTCTGTAAAATCCCTCTCTTCACTGAGAAAAGAAGAAACACGTGGAGGTATATTTCAAGCATATTTTACAATAGCAATTTCATATTGTAGCCTTGGAGAAAAACAAAAAGCAGAAAGTATCCTTAATAAAATCCTTCCATTTCTTACAAAGAACAAACTAAAAAGAGAGACATCCATTCTTAGGACCGTCCTTTTCCGAACCACGAATCCACAAATCCGAGATATATCAAGTGAAAACATCTTACCTGTTGTGAAATTAGCATTGATGTTAAAAAATGGAAACTACTGGAGGGCATTCAAATATGCAGATAAAAAAGGTATGGTAGCTGATTTTCACAGATATGTCTTTTTCTTCCCTGAAGCAGTAATTAGAATTATTGAAAAAGGAAACCCTACAGGACTTCCAAAGACAATGCTTCAATTACCTGTTTTTAATAAAGAGATTCCAGTTTATCACATAAAATTCCTTGGCAATTTAATCGTCTATAAAAACCAGAAATACTTAAAGAAAAAATTATCACCAAAGGATACCTCATTTTTAATCTACATTGCTTCTTCAAGAAGAAGAAAAAGCATACGCCTTGAAAGGATATATAAAAATTTCTGGCATAATAGTAAGCATCCTTCACGAAACCTTGCTCATTTGCTTGTAAGAATAAGAAAAGCTTTAAGATTACCTTCACATTATCTCTATATAAAAGATGACAGACTTTTCTTTAATTGTTATTTTACAACAGATTATGGAGAGTATACGGAGCATCTCGCACAGGCGAAGGCTCTTCTGCGAGCGGGTGAATGGGGTTTTGCAAAAAGGGAATACCTGAGTGCATTCAGGCTGTTTCGTGATGAGCCGTTTAAGAAAATGTACGATGACTGGTCGGATGACAAGAGACTAGAGATACTCTTCGGTTATGAAACTGAAGTCCTCTCCTTTACAAAGAAACTCAATTCAAAAGGAAGAACCAAAGAAGCAGAGAGGTTGCTAAAAAAAGCAGAAAAGATAGTTCCGTTAATGGGAGAGTAAGGATGGAAGAGTACAAACTGAAATTGTTAATAAAAAACTTGACAACAAAAA